>NZ_JADBTR010000048.1:0-11272 GCF_020246065.1 Microcystis sp. M144S2 | reverse complement strand
TTCCTTAAACTTATTGTATAATTTGAGTAGAAATTTAGAAGCGTTATCGAAAAAAACACAGGAGGATAGGGAGTTTATTATGCGTTTAGCTCCACTTTACCAACAGGATAGGGAACAAGCGGTTCAGGAGGGGGTACAGCAGGAAGCATTAAAGTTGGTTATTAGACTTCTTCAACGACGTTTCGGTGAAATACCGCAAAATCTTGAGGAAACCATCCGTAACCTTCCTGTGGAGCGGTTAGAAGACTTAGGACTCGCTTTATTAGACTTTGACACTTTGACGGATTTAGATAACTGGTTGCATCCGTGAGCAATGGCGATCTCGCGTAGCGAGCGCGTTGCGAGCGCATTATCCATCCTTGATTATTCTATAGTTAAGGGGTCAACATCGATCGCCATACTTACCTTGGCTAAAACTAAGCTTTTCAAAGGACGCAAAAGACCACCGATATCAGCCTTGTCTCCTGATAATTTTAACAGAATTTGCCAGCGATAACGGTTAGCCACGCGCATAATTGTTGCTGGTGCAGGTCCTAAAATATCCCAATCGGAACCGAAATTATTAACACATTCCTCCGCGACATTTTCGGCACTTTTCTGAACTGCTTCTCCATCTAAACCACTAAAGCGAATTAAGACTAAACTGCCGTAGGGAGGATAATTTAAACTCTCTCTCTGCATTAATTCCGTCTCGACAAAACCCTCATAATCGTGGGTTTGCACTGCTCTAATCACGGGATGTTCGGGGGTATAGGTTTGGATAATTACCTTTCCTTCTCTTTCTCCCCTTCCTGCTCTCCCTGCTACTTGAGTTAGGGTTTGAAAAGCGCGTTCGGAGGCGCGATAATCGGAGTGATAAAGTAAACCATCGGCAGCCATAATTCCCACTAAAGTAACTCGCTCGATATCTAATCCTTTGGTGAGCATTTGGGTTCCAACTAGGACATCGTATTCACCATCAGTAAATAGTTTTAATAGTTCCCGGGGAGCATTTTTGTTGCGGGTGGTATCACTATCAAAACGCAAGCAGCGCAAATCGGGAAATTCTTTGCTTAATTCTTGGGTGACTCGCTGAGTGCCAGTACCGAAAAATTTTAGATAGGGAGAACCGCATTCAGGACATTGTTTCGGATGAATGCGACCATAGTTGCAGTAGTGACAGCGGAGTAATTCTTGCGCTCCCGGTTCGGTGTGGTGATAGGAGAGAGAGACATCACAGTGGGGACACTCCAGCACATAACCGCAACTTCGGCAAGATACAAAGGTACTATGACCCCGACGACTGACGAATAAAATTGCCTGTTCTCCCTTGTCGCGCAGGGTTTCCAGAGATGAACGCAGGGATTGACTAAACAGGGAACGATTGCCTCGTTGCAATTCCCGTCGCATATCGACGATTTCCACCCGCGGTAAGGGGCGATTTTGGATGCGATCGGGCAAAGATAGGTAAAGACGGGGATTAGCTTGGGATTCTAGCCATGTTTCTAGGGATGGCGTGGCCGAGCCTAAAATTACGGGACAATGGTTTAATTGAGAGCGCCATTTAGCCACGGTACGCGCGTGATAGGTGGGGAGTAATTGGGTTTGTTTAAAGCTGCTATCGTGTTCTTCATCGAGGATAATCATGCCTAGATGGGGTAAAGGGGCAAAAATCGCCGATCTCGTCCCGATAATAACTTGTGGGGTTCCTGTCAACATCTGTCGCCATGTATCGTATCTTTCTCCTTCCGAGAGGGCGCTATGATAAACATAGACTCGATCGCCAAAACGGGCCACAAAGCGATCGGTTAGTTGCGGTGTTAATCCAATTTCGGGGACTAAAACCAAGGCAGATTTACCCGCTGCTAGGACAGGTGCGATCGCCTGTAGATAGACTTCTGTTTTACCCGATCCTGTAACTCCGTGTAAGAGGAGGCTTTCACCACCTTTGAGGGTTTGAATGGCTTCTAAAGCTTGTTTTTGACTAGAAGTGAGTGTTTTTGGTTGATCCCTGCTCATAATCGCCGAGGATAAGCGCAGAAATTCTCGATCCTGAACAACTACATAACCCTTGTCAATGAGCGGTTTAAAATGTTTTGTCCCCGCAAGTTGTGCCAATTCTGGCAGCCACATTTCTCCTCCCTGGTGGCGTAAGATTTCGACAATTTTGCGCTGATTTTCGGTTAAATCAGAGGGAAAGTCGGTTATTAGCAGGGTAATGGCTTTTTTTTGTTTAATATTAGGACTTTTGGGCGCTTCTAGATAACTTTCTACCCAACCACGCTTAACTAAGTCTCGGATACCGTAATTAGCATTTTTTACCTTTTCTTGCAGGTATTTCGCCGAATAATCGCCTTCTTTTTGATTTTTGAGCAGGGATAAAATCTGACGGGAGAGGGGAGTACAAAAAACTTCCGCACCGGGGGGAATCGCTTCTGGTTTTAATCTGATGCGACGTTGGGAACTTCGCAGTAAACCCGTAGGTAAAGCGACGCGAACAACGGTGATTAAATCCGTTGCGTAGTATTGGGCGATTTTCGTCAATAACTGCCAATAATTATCGGGGAAAAAGCCCTTAGCAATCACCTCTTCCACGGGACGAATTTGATTTTCTTCTAGTCCTGGGGGCAAATTTTCGAGAAATCTAAGAGCAATTCCCCCTATTACCTGAGAACCAAAGGGAACGCTTAAAATATCGCCGATTTCTACCGTTAAATCCCGGGGGATACTATAGGTTAATATTTGCTGATCCTCTTGACTATCTCTAGGATAAGGACGATCTACCAAAACCTCTAACCACGGTTGCCCAGTTGTGGTTAATTGGTAAGGTGTGCGAGGTTCCGCTACAGTCAGGGTAGCATGGCGATCGAGCATAGTCAGTGGGGAGATGGGGTGATAGGGAGATGGGGAGAATGGGGTATTTAAATTATAGTTTAAAGCTTGAGGGGAATAAAACCAGTTAATTTTCTCCAAAAACACTTTAAATATGGCTTTTTTGCCCACAAATTTTGATTTTTAGCCCGTGAAGTCTTCCCAAAAGAATTTTTATCCACCCTTAAGCATTGATAAAGTTAATGATAACTATTGACTATTAGCTATTAAATCCCAGTATAGTTAGTCAAAAGGTGAGAATGGTTCTCAATAGAAAAAGCTAAGAATAGTAATAAAAAGCTGACTGCTATCTTGATTGTTAAGAAGCGTGATCCTTACCTAGTCAAATACCAAAAACCTTAGTTAGAGTGTATGAGTAGAAACACAAAAAGCTCCTCCCATTCACCAGAAAATCTTATTGTCTGGTTCGGCGATTTGTAACCATCGACACAGAATCGCGCAATTATATCCCAGAAATTGCCGCCATTAATTAAGAAAACGTTTAAAAAATCTGCTCCCCGAAAATTCAATGTAACAATCAGCCCATTGGGGGAAACTGAGTTTTTCCCGCTATTATAATCCCGCTCCATCCATACCCACAATAACTGCTTATGAAAATCTCTAAACTGGCCGCCGATGATAATTTTAATCAAATCATTGCCCTGGAGACAAATCCTTTAGAACTAGACAGCGTGGATTTTGCTGAAAGAACTGACGAGGATCTGACTGAACCTTTACCGGAAACCCTAAAAAACACTCGTGCAGGTAGTGGAACGGGATACGATAAAGGCAGCAATGAAGATACTGTTGGGGCATTTTTTAAAGAAATGGCCCGTTATCCCCTGCTTAATGCGGAAGAAGAAATTGAACTAGCCCACTCGGTTAAGTTTCTCATGGAAGCGGAAGAAGTGCGCCAAAAACTGCAAGAAAATTTACATCGTCCTCCGACGAAACTGGAATGGGCGATCGCTTTAGAATTAGATAATGAACGTCAACTGGAAAACCGTCTTTATCGGGGAAGAACAGCTAAACGGAAAATGATTCGTTCTAATTTGCGCTTGGTGGTTTCTATCGCTAAACGCTATTTAAATCGCGGGGTTCCTTTCTTAGATTTAATTCAAGAAGGTGCGATCGGACTCAACCGTGCGGCCGAAAAATTCGATCCCAATAAAGGTTATAAATTCTCTACCTATGCTTATTGGTGGATTCGACAAGCAATCACCCGCACCATTGCTAACGATGCGCGGACAATTCGTTTACCGATTCACATCGTCGAAAAACTCAATAAACTCAAAAAAGCGCAGCGGATTCTCAAGCAAGATTTACAGCGCAATCCCAATGAACGGGAACTTGCGGAAGCACTAGAAATGACTCCCGAACAATTGCGGCAATTATTACAATTGCGTCGTCAATCTCTCTCTTTAAATCATCGTGTAGGGAAAGGAGAAGATACGGAATTAGTGGATCTGTTGGAAGATGATGATCTACAACTTCCCGAAGATAAAATGAATGAGATGATGATGCGTCAAGAAATTTTCGCAGTTTTAAGTGATGTTCTCACCGAACGGGAAAAAGATGTTATCTCTCTCCGTTATGGTTTAGCTACCAGTCAACCCTATACCCTAGAGGAAGTGGGGGGAATGTTCAATTTATCTCGCGAACGAGTACGTCAAATTCAAACTAAAGCGATGCGAAAATTACGTCGTCCTCAAGTCGCGCGTCGTCTGAAAGGATGGTTACATTAATAATTTTTTCTAACTCGTTCTCTCCTCTCTCCTTTTTCCTGGAGAGCTTTTTTTGTCGATCTTTAGCTTAAAATTAAGATAAAGTTGATTTTCTCAGTAGATAGTCCTAATACCTATGAACCTACATCTTACCCCACCACAAGAGCATCCAATCCAACAGAAAGTGAAAACGGGAAAATATCAATCTCCAGAAAATCATCCTCTCATAGATGGAGAAACTTTTATAACTGAAATTATTCATCGTTTTCAACCCATGGGAGATTAATCTAAAATGGGTGGTTATGTCATAAATATACTAGGTAGTTAGAAGCTGAATATAATAGGCAATTTCTCAGCTATTTTTTCTAGTTCTCAATAAAATCAAATTAATTTAATATGTCCAAAAACTCTTGGTTAATTCCCGATAATATTTATTTTCTCAACCATGGTTCCTATGGTGCAACCCCTAGAATAGTCTTGAATTATCAGCAACAATTGCGGGAACGAATGGAAAGACAACCTTTAGCATTTTTGGGGAGAGAATTAGAGGGTTTATTAGATATTGCTAGGCAAAAGTTAGCGGATTTAGTCAGTGTAAATAGCGATGATTTAGTCTTTGTTCCCAATGCAACCACAGCAGTAAATGCGGTGTTAAATTCTCTCACTTTTCAGGAAAATGAGGAAATTTTGATCACCGATCAGACCTATAATGCTTGTGCTAATGCAGTTAAACATATAGCTAAAAGATGGGGTTTAAAGGTAATTATCGCTAAAATTCCCTTTCCTGTGCAGTCTCCTTTAGAAATTAGTCAAGCGATTTTAGCATCAGTTTCTCCCCGGACAAAATTAGTAGTTTTAGATCATGTCACCAGTCCCACGGCCTTAATTTGGCCAATCACAGAAATTGTGCAAGAATTAAATAATCGGGGTATTGATACTCTTATCGATGGCGCTCATGCTTTAGGTTTTTTACCCCTTAATATCGGGGCAATTAATCCCACCTATTATACTGCTAATTGTCATAAGTGGTTATGTAGTCCCAAGGGGTCAGCTTTTCTCTATGTGCGCGGGGATAAACAGGCAATAATTCGACCTTTAACTATTAGCCATGGAGCGAATTCCCCTCGACAAGATCGCTCCCGTTTTCAGTTAGAATTTGCTTGGATGGGAACCGATGATCCCACCGCTTATTTATCAGTGCCAAAAGCGATCGAGTTTTTAAATTCTCTCTCTATTGATGGTTTACTGGGTCTGATGGCGACGAATCGTAATTTGGTTTTAAAAGCCAGAAATTTACTTTGTCGTGCCTTAGAGGTCAATTATCCCTGTCCAGAATCAATGATCGGATCGATGTCTTCAATTCTAATTCCTAGTTATGCTTGGGCAGCAGAAGATTTATCTAGACAACTGTGGGAAAAATATCAGATCGAAGTGCCGATAATTCCCTGGGGAGAAGCATCATTAATTGTGAGAATTTCTGCTCACTACTATAATTCGATCGAGCAGTATGAATATTTAGCCGGGGTTTTAAATTACTTGCTATTGGAGCAAAGATAAGCGGGGAGCATCGGAGCAGGGAAAAAAATCCATAACTGAGTTTTTAAAGTTGAATTGGGAGTTAATAACGGACTTGCTATGATAACCGAATAATTGGGCTAAAATGCTTCTTGGAGCATGGTTTCCTTGAGCATTTCTAAACCCTTTTTCACCCGACGGGAGACGGTAACAACACTAATGCCTAATTGTTCGGCGGTTTCCCGTTGAGTAAGATCCTTCAGGAAGACAAATTCGAGAATATGACGGGTTTTGTCTTCTAATTGAGCCAGTGCTTGTTGTAAACGAATGCGATCCTCTTGACAAAGTTGAAAGCTGCGATAACCGGGATCGGGAATGAGGTCTTTTAAACAAGTATTATTATCTTCATCGTTATTAACCGTCGCATCGAGACTGAGGGGTTCACGGTTTTGGAAAGCCAGTTTTACCTCTTGCCATTCTTCGAGCGAAATATTTAAAGCGAGGGAGATTTCTGTATCATTGGGTTGACGATTGTGGATAGTTTGGAAATCCCGACGCATATTTGTCGCTTGTCTGCCTAAATCTAACCAACGACGAGGAATACGAACCGTGTAACCCTTATCGCGCAGATAGTGTTGAATTTCGCCGCGAATATAGGGAATGGCGAAAGAACTAAAAGCATGACCTTTGCTGCTGTCAAAACGCTTGATCGCCCGAATTAGTCCCATACAGCCAACCTGCACTAAATCTTCGTAGTTTTCATGGCATTGATTGACCCAATGATGAGCCTCCCTTCTGACTAATCCTAGGTTTAACCGTATAATTTGATCCCGTAACTTATTATCCCCTGTTTTTTGGTATTTTTGAAACAGGGTAAGAGTTTCCAGTTTAATATTTTCTTTATTTGGGACAGACATAGGGCGTTAACAGACTTAAAAAATTATTGACTATAAAAGCTCACTATTGCATAGCTTTGACCAATCCCAACATAGTCTAGATTAGAAGCGGCAAGCAATGACAACAATGTAACTTACTACGATCTTCATCATACGGTCTTTACACAAGGGCTTGTGTGATTTCAAGCAGTCAAGGCAGTATTTAAAGACACAAGTGAGCTAAAACGCTGTAATTAGTCAGCGCAATAAGAATTGTTAACTGAGAAGGGACAGAAGCGACCAGATTATTCCTACAGCCTTTCTCGTCAAGGTGAAGTATAGATTAAACCTTGCCGAAGTAAGGATTTCAGTGGCGAAACCGTACCTCATCTATCGGAGAAACGCTGTAATATCTAGAAAACTATAACTCAAACAAAGGCAAACTCTGATCATTATTTTTCGGCAATTTCGCCAGTAAACCTAAATGTTCGTAGGCGGCTGCCGTCACTACGCGACCCCGGGCAGTACGATTAAGATAACCTATTTGTAATAAATAAGGCTCATACACCTCCTCGATCGTCTTGGCATCTTCTCCCGTGGCTGCCGCTACCGCTTCCAATCCCACGGGTCTGCCTTGAAACTGTTCGATCATCGTCTTTAATACTAATCGATCGGTCCAATCTAAACCCATAGAATCCACATTTAATTGATTTAATCCCTCAGCGGCTAACTGGGGGGTAATCATAGTTTCTCCCTTCACCTGCACATAGTCGCGCACCCGTTTTAATAAACGATTGGCAATGCGTGGAGTTCCCCGACCGCGACGGGCAATTTCGATCGCACCCGCTTCAGTCATGGGAATATTAAAAATAGTGGCACTTCTGAGGATAATTGCCGTCAATTCCTCAGCTGTATAGAAACGCAGACGTTGAATCATGCCAAAACGGTCGCGCAAAGGCGAAGTTAAAGAGCCAACTTTGGTAGTAGCACCGATTAAAGTAAAGGGAGGTAAAGAAATACTGCGAATTTTCGCTGCTTGACCCTTACCAATCGTCACATCCAGTCGATAATCCTCCATCGCCGGGTATAATAACTCCTCCGTCACCCGATTCAGTCGATGAATTTCGTCGATAAAAAGAATATCCCGGGGTTGAAGATTGATCAGGATGCCGGTAATGTCCCGGGGACGCTCTAAAGCGGGGGCGGCAGTAATGCGGCAATTTACTCCCATCTCAGCCGCTAAAATTAAAGCCATGGTGGTTTTTCCTAACCCCGGCGGTCCGTAGAAGAGCAAATGATCGATCGCTTCTTGTCTAGCTTTGGCCGCGGCGATGGTGACTTTTAGATTAGCCTTTAAGTCCTGTTGACCGATATAATCCTCTAGGGATTGCGGACGAATCTGCGCTTCTGCTTTTTCCGTTTCTTCTATAGTGGGATTGGGAGTGAGCAGATTTTCCTCGGCAGCCGGGGTGGAATTATGCGATCGTTTGATGGCCATTGTTACAATCAAGAGTCTAGGATATGTTAGCGAAGCGGATTTTGCCTTGTTTGGATGTCAATAAAGGTCGGGTAGTTAAAGGGGTTAATTTTGTCAATCTTCAGGATGCTGGCGACCCCGTGGAGTTGGCCCGCTTGTATAATCAGGCAGGGGCTGATGAGTTGGTTTTTCTTGATATTACTGCTACCCATGAAGATCGCGACACGATTATTGATGTAGTCTATCGCACGGCGGAACAGGTTTTTATTCCTCTGACCGTGGGTGGCGGTATCCAATCCTTAGAAAATATTAAAAATTTGTTAAGAGCCGGGGCCGATAAAGTCAGCATTAACTCGGCTGCCGTGCGCGAGCCGGAATTGCTCGATCGAGCCAGCGATCGCTTTGGTAAACAGTGCATTGTGGTGGCGATCGATGCTAGACGACGTAAGGATGAGCATAACCCCGGTTGGGAGGTTTATGTTCGGGGTGGACGCGAAAATACGGGTATTGATGCTTTATTATGGGCCCAAGAAGTGGAAAAACGCGGGGCAGGTGAGTTGTTAGTTACCAGTATGGATGCCGACGGCACGCAAGCGGGTTATGATCTGGAATTGACAAAAGCGATCGCAGAAAGGGTGGAGATTCCTGTGATTGCCTCTGGAGGAGCGGGTAATTGTCAGCATATTTACGAAGCATTGACGGAAGGCCGGGCAGAAGCCGCTTTATTGGCTTCTTTGCTCCATTATGGTCAATTAACCATCGCTGAGGTCAAAAATTATCTGCAAAATCAACAAGTACCCGTGCGTTAGCCGGGGAAAATGAGAGCCAGATTTGCAGAACTTAATCTAGTGATTGAGTCCCTTTTCTGGGATAAGGATTTCTTCAGGCTGCAACCCTAGAAGAGTAAGGTTGACACCTATTACTGAAAGCTCATGGCTGACAGCTGACAGCCCCGAGCGAGCAACCGGCAAAAAATCCCTGTTTTTAACTTCCGTTCGATTATCCCCGGAGAAAATTATGTATTAGAATAGAGGAAAGTTAACAAAATTTAAAATATGTTAGTTCCGATTCTCATCTTTGACCTCGGTCTTGTGGCTTGGTCATTGCATCTGATGCAGCAAGCCTTCGACCAGCAAGAGTTCTCCTTGATGCTGGCGGGAACCTTAGTGGCAGCAGCGGCAGTGGCTATGTTAGTAGTTTATTTCCTCATGGGTCACTGTTTAACCTATTTAACCCAAATTCCCGCTCCTGTCTAAATGGGGGCGATTGTTTCACCCTTGTCTTATCAGCGATCGCCTTTGGTCTGACAAATTTTTTTCTCGTCCCCCCTTGACAAAATAATTCTATTTAAGCTATATTCAAAAATGGTCTTCAAGGGGTTATAGCTCAGTTGGTAGAGCACCTCAATGGCATTGAGGGGGTCAGCGGTTCGAATCCGCTTAGCTCCATACAGTTAGGATAAGAGTTTCCAGGTTACTGGCGACTAGAAAAGTAGCGAGGAGATGGTAGATTGAAAGAGGATTTCTGGTTAGAAAAGTCTCTTTTTACCTCGATACTCTCTCAGGACAAAATTAGTTATATGATAGAGCTTTTTAAGCAACTACCTCGTTGGTTGCGGCTAAGTCTAGTTTTTCCGCTCTTATTTCTCAATGGTTGGTTATTATTCC
Source organism: Microcystis sp. M144S2 (assembly GCF_020246065.1). NCBI lineage: Bacteria > Bacillati > Cyanobacteriota > Cyanophyceae > Chroococcales > Microcystaceae > Microcystis > Microcystis sp. M144S2. The sequence goes on along the minus strand of NZ_JADBTR010000048.1, from coordinate 1,164 downwards.
AATTATTTAGCTATCTAGAACCCTTAGTCAGTATTTTTGTCACTGCTAGTTTACTAGCTTTTGTCTTAGATGTTCCCATCAAACTGCTGCAAAGACGCGGGGTTAATCGCAGTGGTTCGATCGCTATTGTCTTTTTAATTGCCCTATTAATTTTGATTGTTTTAGGTTTAATTTTAATTCCGCAGATTGTCGAACAATTAAGCAGTTTAATCAATAGTTTGCCCCAGTGGATCGAGTCAGGAACCGAACAGATACAAAATTTAGAAAAGTGGGATAAAACTCAGAAATATGCGATTTATATCGAGCAATCAATCACCCAGTTATCGGAACGACTAACCAATGTTTTACAAACTCTTAGCACTCAATTACTGAGCTTTGTACTGGGAACTATCAACAGTATCCTAAACATTCTCTTTGTTCTGGTTCTAACCGTCTTTCTGGTTCTCTATGGCGAACAAATTTGGGAGGGAATTTTAAGCTGGATTCCCTCTCCCTGGAATTTCAAATTAAGAACGATTATTCGTCAAACTTTTGAAACCTATTTTGCCGGTCAAACCATTTTAGCGGGAATTCTCAGCCTTGCTCAAATCTTTGTTTTTGTGATTCTCAAGGTCGATTATGCCCTATTATTCGGGGTGGCGATCGGTCTAACTACACTAATTCCTTTTGCCAGTGCTTTTACCATTATTGGCATTAGTACCCTACTGATGTTTCAAGATTTTTGGTTAGGATTAAAAGTTTTGACCCTGACGGTTATTGTCGGTCAAATTAATGATAACGTCATCGCCCCTCGGTTAATGGGAGGTATGATCGGACTTAATCCCGTCTGGATTATTCTATCTCTTTTTATCGGGGGCAAAGTGGCAGGAATTCTCGGTTTATTGATAGCAGTTCCCATCGCTAGTGTGCTGAAAAGTACCATCGATATCATCCGCTCCCAGCAGCGGGAAAAAGAACCGGTAGTTTTCCTAGAAGAAACGGTGAAAAATTCCTCAGAGGAGAGCAAATAATAATAAATCCTGTTGGTTCTTCCGAACTTACACTGTAGAAAATTCCCCAAGCTCCCTCTCTGTCCAGCAATGCTCTAAAGTTGATAAATATCAATCTAACAAAAACTCAAAGCCCTATTGTACAAGCTTTACAAGCATAAGTTGTTGATAGTTT
>NZ_JADBTR010000047.1:0-13480 GCF_020246065.1 Microcystis sp. M144S2 | reverse complement strand
CTTGATTTCAGTTTTTTCCTTGTCAGTAAGGGTGTCAACAAGGAATATTACAGATTGTTAACCGAGTCTTGAAAGCCTTGTGCTACAAAGGTTTGAAATGTTAAGAAAGATGTGACTAAAGGACAGCTTGATAAGGGGGGTATCTGAAAGTTTTTAATACCTACCTACTTAGGGCAGCGTAATCCAGCTTAAAATTAGCTCAATTACCTTCTAATTAAACATCGTCATTTTCCCGAACAGATAAAAACTCAGCCACCGCTTGATTAAAAGTTTCAGGTTTCCCTAAAAATGCCCAATGATTACCCGGTATTTTTTTAATCTCTAGAGAAGTTAAATACTTTTTATAGGATTGAATTTGCCAAGTAGTGCGATTTAATCCTTGTTGGGGAAGGATCAATAAACTGGGAATATCTAAAGCTTTAGTTAATCCAGCAAACCCCATGACATCCTCAAAAATTTCCCCGCGTGCCGATAAAGTAAATTTACTGCTCCAACTGCCATCAGCTTTTTGTTCGATGGCATTTTTAAACACCTCTTGCTGTAAATTTGACCAACCTTTATATTGTTTTAATTGACGAGCGATCGCTTCTATGCTCTGATAACTATCAAAGGAACGAGTAATCTTTAAAAAGGGCAAAACTTGATAGAGAATTGGAAAAGTTATCCTAATCCAACTAGGCATTTTATCGATAAAAAAGGGATCGACTAAAATTAAACTCTTAAATACTTCCGGCTGTTGAGTTGCCCAAATTGCCGCTATTTTAGCACTCCAAGAATGACCTAAAATATGTGCTTGCGTCCAACCTAAATGATTAATTAAAGCCCTTAAATCGCCGATATAATCCTGAAAGTGATAACCCGTTGCCGGTTTACCGCTTTCCCCATGTCCCCGCAAATCTGGGGCAATAACTTGATAATTTGAGCTTAAATAATCGCCCAAGCTTGACCAAACCAAAGCATGATCCGCCATGCCGTGCAATAATAATAGAGGCATACCTCGATCGCTCCATTGTAAATAGGAAATTGTCATCGAGTTATTGGTAAAAGTCCGGCGTTGTGGCATAAATTCTCGGCTGATTTTTACTCTATAATTTAAATATCACTTAATAAAACTTCATACAATGGCACTACAATCTCCGATCACTGCGACTAGCTTAGAGCAATTGTCTTGGACATGGCAAGGTCACACCATCCCCTACACTGTGCGGGGAGAAGGACAACCCCTAGTCTTAATTCACGGTTTTGGCGCATCTATCGGTCATTGGCGCAAAAATATCCCCGTTTTAGCGGAAAATGGCTATCAAGTCTATGCCCTAGATCTCTTGGGATTTGGGGGTGCGGATAAGCCCGCTTTAGATTATAGTCTCAACCTTTGGCAGCGGCAAATACAAGACTTTTGGCGGGAAAAAATCGCAAAACCGACCGTATTTATTGGTAATTCCATCGGGGGACTGATTGCCTTAATGCTGATGGCAGAATCTCCCGAAATCACTGCCGGAGGAGTAATTATCAACTGTGCCGGAGGATTAAACCATCGTCCCGAAGAATTAAATTTCCCTTTGCGTTTAATCATGGCTGCCTTTACCGGTTTAGTTAGTTCTCCCGTGACAGGAAAGTTTATTTTTGAACAGGTAAGGCAGAAAAATCGCATCCGTAACACTTTAAAACAGGTTTATCGGGATCATACCGCGATTACCGAGGAATTAGTCGAAATTCTCTATCAACCCTCCTGTGATGCGGGTGCGTGGGGAGTGTTCGCATCGGTGTTGACAGCATCCCCCGGACCTTCTCCCCAGGAATTATTACCGCCAATCGATCGCCCTTTATTGGTACTCTGGGGAGAGGATGACCCTTGGACACCGATCGCCGGTTCGGTAATTTACCAAGAAAGAGCTAAAATGGGAAATAATACCCAATTTTATCCGATTGCCAAAGCTGGTCACTGTCCCCACGATGAACATCCCGAAAAAGTTAATCAATTAATTTTGAGTTGGCTGTCGGAAATGGGGATTTAGTCAGTTATGGAAGATTTTAGCGATTAATAGTTACTGGAGAAATCTGCCAATCGGGGCGAAGATTTTTCGCCCCCCGGAGATAGACGTGCTGCATTTCCCCTTGTAGTTTGGGAGTATTAACGTGGAGAATTACGCGAATACACTTTTCTAGACTACCAGCGACCTGCATCTGTTGCACATCGAGGAGGGGGACATTTTGCCAATGGGGACGTTCGCGAGCGATAGCAGCGGGGAAAATCGCGTCTAAATCCTGAGTTGCCGTAAAGATAATACTAACAATATCATCGGGATCGAGACTATTGTGAATTTCGATCGCTTCGAGGAGTTCTGTTACTGCTTCTCGTATAGCTTCAATAGTATTAACCGTTACCGTCGTTGCTCCCCGAATGGCTCGAACCTTCCACTGCACGATTGTCATCCTCCGCTAATCCTGATGAGTCAATTTTAGGGGTTAACGCGCCCTTTTTCTCGACTTTAATCTGGTCATCAGGGTCGGTATAACCACAACAGTTGTCCGTTAACTTCCAATTCAAATTCTAGACGCTGTAGGGTTTTTTGTAATCCTGGGGGTATTTGGGAACGATTGCCCGTCAGACGACTAAGGAGGGGTTTCGGTTCTTCGATAGTCTGACATTTAGTTTTATCTGGGGGTAATCCTGCCAATTCTAGCGCCCAAAGTCGGGCATCTTCCTCGGTTCCTAAGCGATCAACGACTCCTAATTCTAACGCCTGTTGACCGGTAAAAATGCGCCCATCGGCAAAACTTTTCACCTGATTGACATCTAAATTTCTCGCTCCGGCGACGGTTTGCAGAAATTGCTGATAACTGGTATCGATCATATCCTGAAGAATTCTTTCTTCTTCATCAGTTAATTCTCGATCAAAGGAGAGAATATCTTTATAAGGGCCCGATTTAATCACTTTAAACGAAACTCCCACCTTATCCAACAATCTTTCCAGATTGTTCCCCCTCAGGATAACACCGATCGAGCCGGTAATCGTGCCGGGGTTAGCCATAATATAATTAGCCCCCATACCGATATAAACGCCGCCAGAGGCGGAAATATTGCCAAAACTAGCGATTATTTTCGTGGTTTTTTGTAACCGCTTCAATGCTTCATAAATTTCTTGGGAATCCCCCACGGTTCCCCCGGGGGAGTCAATACGGAGAAGTAGGGCGGGATATTGCCTTTCTTTAACGATTTCTAGGGCTTTTAAGACTCTTTTGCGGGTATCGGAGGCAATTGCACCTGTAATTTCTATTCGAGCGATTTGTTTGCGGGTTTTCGGTTTAAAAGGCCAGACCATCAGGTTTAAATATCTCTCAAAAAAGGACTCTCTCTAATCTAACGCTTTGATCGTTCTAGGTTAAGCAGACATTATATTTCAGAATTTAAGGACAAAATGTCTGGTTAAGTGTATAATGGCATTAAGTGACCAGAGTTGAGGTAGGCGAGGTGAAGATTTGGGCAAGGTGGAATCCTTTAATTTAGATGGCTTAGATCTGTTTTTCAATTCTCACGATCATTTGCCACCTCATTTTCATGTTCGTAAACCGGGCCAATGGGAAATTAGAGTTTTTTTCTTACTTTGTAATCAAGAAAATGGTCTAAATTTTCAGGTGAAATGGCCCGCCAATGCCAAAATATCTAGTAAGGAAAAAAAGCAAATTCTTGACCACGTTTTAGCGAATCGTTCTGCGCTCCTAATTGAATGGGAGGCAAAGGTCTGTACCCGGGAGAATTAATCATGTTAAATAAGCCAGAAATTACTGTTATAATTGAGGATAAAGAAATTTATAATTTCTTGCCAGAGTTTCAATCTGTGCAGATTCTTTCCTTACCAGATTTAAAGAATATTGATTACTTAAAAAACATCTTTATTTGTACTTCTTTGACTGGTTTAAAAGCCGTGTCAGATATTGCCAGAAATGCTAATGATAAACATCATCTGCGAGGTCTTTTTATCCGAGCAGACATTGATTCTATCTGCTTGCCGCAACTATTTAAACAGGCCAATTTACGCACCCTGCGAAATACCCTCGTTTATCGAGATTTTACTTTACCGACAAGGGTAATTAATGCTTGGATTTGGGGAGCGCAAGAGCATTTAATCGCCACAGCTTTAGTTATTGGGGAAAGTTTATTAATCAGTCGCTGTGATCTCAATGATCTAGAAATTCCCTTTGCATCTATGCCAGCTTTACAGCGTATTCCTCTAGAAGAAAGAGAGAAGTTTATTATAGCAGAAGATGGTAGTTATATTCATTGGCCAGTCGTGGATATTCATCTTGATATAGAGGCTTTTTTGAGTGTGATTGAACCAGTAGCAAAACAAAAGTTTGCAGCGATTAAATTAAAACATGATCAGATTTTTGGTCGAGCGATTGCCTCTTTACGCAAACAGCATCAACTGCGACAATCAGATATTATAGGAGTATCCGAGCGTCAAGTGAGACGCATTGAACAGGGAGAAGGAACAAAGGTAGAAACCCTTAATTTATTTGCCCAAGCTCACAAAATGGAACTTAATGATTATCTTAATGCTGTTGCTGGGTTAATCGATAATACTTCCGTAGATTTGCTCCAATCTTAGAGCTTATTTATCAAGCAAACATAAAAATAAATGCAGGGCGATCATTCCTCGATCACCCTAGTTTTTCTGACAAGCATTTTTTATTTTCAGTTTCCGCAGTCATAATAGCTTATGCCACTTTCTTTATCTTTCTTTTTCGGGTTTTTCCAATTGGGACACCAATCGTTAAGAGGTCTGACAAATGAGCCTCTTTTATATTCATTCTCTATTATTGGTAGAGCGTTATCAGCATCTTGCTTGGTTGGGAATAAGATGACACTCACATAATATTCTCCTCGTTTAAATAAATAATTTTGGTTTCGATATTGCGGTAATCGTCCAGACAGTTGTTCTATTTCCCATTGTGCTTGTTGAATGCCTCGATCTGAACCATAAACAACCCCATAGGAAGCAGTTTGAGAAGATACTTGGCCAGCAAGACCAATACTTAATATTAAAGTTGTTAGGATTAAACGCTCTCGATTATTCATACTATTTGATCCCTGTTTATTAGGTTTTAATTTGACGCTTACAGTCTTGAGAAGTTTTAGCTTCTAGATTAATAGAAATATCTCGTTTTTCTTTTAACTCTTTTAAAATATCTTTCGTTAGTAGATTACCGAATTGATTGGTATTATAAAATGTAGTGCTGGTGGTAAAACAAGCATAATCGAAATTAGTTGCTGGATTAAATACTACGTTTTCTAGTCTAACACCATCAAAGATAGTTTCCTTTAAAATAGTTCCATCAAAATTTACATTAATTGTACCTTGAAAAAATTTTGCCAGCGACATATTAGCATTAGTGAAATAAACATCTGTTAGATTTGCTCGACTAAAATCGGATCGCCCTAGCTGTGAATCCACAAATAATCTTACACTCTTAATAGTAGAGTCTGTCATATCTGCCCCAGTAATTGCTATTCCTAATGGCTTTTTATCCACCATAACTTGATCAACATTATTTAATACCATACCTGCGAGATTTGCTCCATCTAATTTAATTTCTGGCTGAGTAGATAGCTTGTTATTATCAACAGTAATTAACTGTGATTCAGCCAAATAAATGATAACTTTTCCTTTACGTTTGCCATCTAATTGTTCTAAAACAGAGAGAGTTAAAGCTTGAGCAGTTGATCTAAATTCTGGTAACAGCCTTGCTGCCTCATCCTTTGGGTGTAATTTTGTATAACCTGATGTTTCTTTGATTTTTTTTGTCTCTACAATTAAACCTTGCATTTTGGAAAAATAATCAGTCAAAATTTCCTGCTGTTTTCGCTCTTGTGCAATTTGATAATCTCTAAAGTCGGCTGCAGAATTCAGATAGAAAGCGCCCAGGGCTAACATTAGAGGTACTATCAATAATTGTAGCCAATCCCAAAAGCTTTTTTTCTGAAAGCCCGACCATTTAAAATTTGATATCCAGTTAGATACTATCGCTACATTAGCGATAATAAGTAGTAATAATAATAATGGAAGTATCCCCCTTAGCCAGGGCATATCAGTGACGAACCCATAACCATCATTTATTAAACCAATTGCAACAACTATTAAAAAGGCAAACAAAAACAAGAATATGTACGGCAAAATTTTTCGATTGCCCAAAAAATCTCCAAGTTTGCTATGTTGAAGCTTCGGTGAAACTTGCTTTAAATAATCCTCATAACTTAGGTCGGGGGAAATTGGTTTTGTATCTCCAGAATATTCATAATCTGGATTGCCTGTCAATATCCGAAAAGCCAATTCCTTACCTGTGATTGTCTTATTAGGTGAATTGTCTGGTAAGTCCTGTAACCATCTCAAAGCATATTTAAGTCGTTCTATAACTTCGTCGCTTTCAAAGGGTGATTTAACATCAGGAAGAATTCTTAGGTCAAAATCACGAATATCGTGGCGTTTTAGGAGTTGCAGTTCTTGTTTTTCTAGAGTTCCTAAACTAAAGAAATGCGTGTTCGATAAGCTAATTCCATAATGCCATGTTTGATATTTTTCTCGCCATTCGACCAGCTTGCCATAATATTCGCTCTCTGTCCGCACATTTTCTTCAATGCCGATAATTAAAGAAGCCAACTCTGAAGTTATCATTAATATAAACCCCTGTTATTTATGTTATTTTTATAAAAAGTTAGAGAGAGTTTGAATATCCGTGAGGACTAGCACTATATACCTATTCCTTAGAATAGCAGAAAGTCCTTAACTAGAGACATTTACTTAATATAATGTTACTTTTATCGTCCTTAAAAATTGACTGTTTATCTGATGAGTTTGTTTCTAGATTAAATCAAGTTTATCGCCCAGTTTGGTTGATATTTTTTAAGGATGAACTTGTCTTTTATGTTAATGAAATAATCCAGATTTGACTAGACTTTTTCGACTTCGATTAATTCGAGTAATTGTGCTTCAGTTAGCTGAGTAATGCCCAATTCTAGGGCTTTTTCTAGCTTAGAACCCGCCGCTTCTCCTAGCACTAAATAATCAGTTTTTTTGCTGACAGAACCCGTCACTTTCCCCCCGGCTTTTTCGATTAATTCTTTCGCTTCCTCCCGTTTGAGAGTTGGTAAAGTGCCAGTAATGACAAAGGTTTTCCCTGCTAAAGTCGCTTTTGTGGTGGTGGTTTTTGCTGCTGCGGCAAATTGTAAACCGGCCGCCTGTAATTTAGCGACTAAATCCCGATTAGCCTCGATTCTAAACCAATCATAGACCGATTGAGCGATTTCTTCACCGATACCATAGACAGAAGCTAAATCAGTCACGCTGGCGTTAGCTAACTCCTCCACAGTCCGAAAACTTTCGGCGAGAATTTTGGCGTTAACGCTGCCCACATAGCGAATCCCTAGCCCATAAAGTACCCTCGACCAGCTTTGATTTTTGCTCTGAGCCATAGCTGTAATCAAATTTAAGGCGGATTTATCGCCCATTCGGTCTAATTTGGCAATTTCCGTTTTTTCGAGGCTGTAGAGGTCAGAAATAGCGGTAACTAATCCCTGTTCAATCAGCAAAATTACCACTTTTTCCCCTAATCCCCGGATATCGAGAGCATCGCGACTGGCCCAATGTACTACACTTCCCCGCAAAATCGCCGGACAGGAACTATTAACACAGCGCGTCACCGCTTCCCCCACCGGACGGACTAGGGGAGATTGACATTCAGGGCAATTAGTGGGCATCTGAAAGGGTAAGGTGTGGCTAGGACGCAATTCTGGCAGGATTCTCACCACTTCCGGGATAATTTCCCCCGCTTTGCGGATAATTACCGTGTCACCGACGCGGATATCTAATTCGGCCACTCGATCGCTATTATGTAAAGTAGCCCTTTGTACGGTGGTTCCTGCTACCTGTACCGGTTCCATCACCGCCATGGGTGTAACCGCGCCGGTGCGTCCCACATTGACGATAATATCTTTAACTACCGTGGGGACTTCTTCGGCAGGATATTTTAAAGCGATGGCCCACCGGGGGAATTTTTGAGTGAATCCTAAGCGATTTTGTCGCTGTAAATCGTTGATTTTGACTACGACACCATCGGTCATGTAGGCTAATTGATGACGTTTTTCTTGCCAATCTTGATAGTATTGCGCCACTTCTTGCAGGGATGGACAGAGTTGACGGTGGGGATTAACCAGAAATCCCATGGTTTCTAATCTATCTAAGGATTGCCATTGAGTAGTGATATGGTTATCGTCTAAATGCAGGGTATAGGCAAAAAATTGTAAGCGTCTTTTATCAACTATTTTCGGATCTAATTGTCGTAGGGTTCCTGCTGCCGCATTGCGGGGATTAGCAAAGAGAGATTCCCCTTTTTCTTCTCTTTCTTGATTGATTTTATCGAAGGTATCGAGGGGTAAAAAAGCTTCGCCGCGCACTTCCACAATTGCCGGGGGATTATCTATATTTAAGCGTAAAGGAATAGAGCGAATTGTCCGCACATTGGGGGTAATATCTTCGCCGGTGACTCCATCCCCTCTGGTAACACCTCTGACTAAAAAGCCGTTTTCGTAGGTTAAAGCTAAAGCGGAACCATCGATTTTTAATTCACACACATATTCCGTGTCTTGGGTTTCATTTATATATCTTTGCCAACGGCTGCCCCATTTATTTAATTCTTCGAGGTTAAAGGCATTTTCGAGACTATACAGGGGAATATTATGACGGACAGAAACGAATTGACTAGAGATTTTATCTCCGACTCTTTGGGTGGGACTATCGGGGGTGATTAATTGGGGATAACGCTTTTCTATGTCTTCTAATTCCCGATAAAGTTGATCATAAACGCTATCGGGTATAAAAGGATCATCAAGAACATAATAAGCATAACTGGCCCTTTGTAGTTCTGTTTTTAGTTGTTGGCAACGTTGTTGGATTTCTAAGGGGATAGTCATAATCGTTAATAATGCTACTGGGCAAAAACCATTTGAGGAGTTAATTGTAAATCGGGAAATGTCACCGATATTATCCTATCTTCCTGATTAAATTCTGCTAGTTCATAAAATCCCGAAATCAGGGTTAAAACCGATATTTTTAGGGACATAGGATCGATAATCCAGTATTCAGGAATGCCTCTTACCGCATATTCTGAACGTTTATAACGGTAGTCATCATCGGCATTACCGGGGCTAACAATTTCTACAACTAAGAGGGGAGGAAATTCAATCACTGCTGTGGTCATATTTCTAATCTCTTGACATTGTTCAGCAGTTAAAATCATTAAGTCTGGGATTCTCGATTTAGCTTTATCGGTGCGAATTCCCACCGTAGCGGGCATAACTTTCCAAGTTAGATTTAATCTTTTAATTTCTGCTATTAAATAATCATAAAGAAAGGCAAGAATTAAAGCATGAAAGCCACTAGCGGGAGGCATGGAAATTAATTCTCCGTTAAATAATTCGTACTTATTATCTGTGGAGTCCTGATAATTTAAATATTCTGCAAAGCTATATATTTTTTGTCGGGTAGCAATCATAAAAGTCTCCAGCTAAGATTTTACTATTCAAAGACCATTTGAGGAGTTAATTTTAAATCAGGAAATGTCACCGATATTATCCTATCTTCCTGATTAAATTCTGCCAGTTCATAAAATCCCGAAATCAGGGTTAAAACCGATATTTTTAGGGACATAGGATCGATAATCCAGTATTCAGGAATGCCTCTCACTGCGTATTCTGAACGCTTATAACGGTAGTCATCATCGGCATTACCGGGGCTAACAATTTCTACAACTAAGAGGGGAGGAAATTCAATCACTGCTGTGGTCATATTTCTAATCTCTTGACATTGTTCGGCAGTTAAAATCATTAAGTCTGGAACTCTCGATTTAGCTTTATCGGTGCGAATTCCCACGGTAGCAGGCATAACTTGCCAGTCTAATTGTAGCCTCTCTATTTCCCTTTCCAACACCTTAAATATATATCTAAGTATCAAAGCATGAAAGCCACTAGCGGGAGGCATAAAAATTAATTCTCCGTTAAATAATTCGTATTTATTATCTGTGGAGTCCTGATAATTTAAATATTCTGTAAAGGTATATATTTTTTGTTGGGTAGCAACCATAATAATCTCTAAAAAAAACTTAATTTAATCTCCTTTTTGAGGATAGATATTGCCTTTAATCCCCCCTCAATAAGGGGGTTAGGGGGGAACTGACAATTTTTAACACCTAGCTTTTTACTTAAGATTCGATATCCTCAACTTTTTTGGGAACCGTTGCAGTTAAAACCTCATTTCCTGTGGCAGTAACTAACACATCATCTTCGATACGGATACCGATACCCCGCCATTTTTCTGGCACTTCCGGCTGTCCTTCAGCCGGTTTAATATCGGGGGCGATATAAATACCGGGTTCCACGGTTAAAACATGACCAGGCTGCAAAGTTTGCCAAGTTTCTTCGTTAACTTTATAACCTCCTGCATCATGGACATCTAATCCTAACCAATGACCAGTTCTGTGCATATAAAAAGGCTTATATTTTTCCTCTTTAATTATCTCATCAATGTCGCCGACCAATAGCCCTAAATCTACTAATCCCTCCACAATTGTCCTCACGGCTGTGTCATGAAAAAGATTATAAGGATTACCGGTTTTTACCACTTCAATCGCCTTTAGTTGAGCTTCCAGAACAATTTCGTAGATAATTTTTTGTTCGGGGGTAAATTTACCATTAACGGGAAAAGTGCGGGTAATATCACCGTTATAGTAATTGTAGGCACAACCGGCATCAATTAACAAAAGCTCATTTTCTTGTACTTGGCGATTATTGTTGATATAGTGCAGAATACAGGCATTAGCACCACTAGCAACAATAGAAGGATAAGCAGGACCCATACCCCCTTCTAGGCGAAAAGTATGCTCAATTTCCGCTTGAATTTGATACTCGTAGTGACCAACTTTGGTAAATTCTCTGGCCCGATTATGTGCCTGTGCTGAAATAGCAGTTGCTTTGCGAATATTGTCCAATTCGGCCTCGGTTTTCAGTAAGCGCAAAGGATGGAGAATAAAATTAGTATCTTCTAAAGCAGTCGGTCCAGTGCCGCGACGGGGAAAAGTGGCGATTAATTTTTGCCAGTGCTTTAGAACAGTTGTATTAAAAGTTTTGTCCCGGCCGAGATGATAATAAATTCGATCGGCTTTTTCGAGATATTGAGGTAATTTTTCGTCCAATTCTTCGATAGAATAGGCCTCATCAGCAGCAAAAATCTCCTTTGCTCCTTCCACACCGTGGAGATAGCCTGTCCAGGTTTCTTTTTCCGGGTCCTTTGGCTGTACGAACAGGATAAACTGATGTTCGGGGTGATGGGGTGCTAAAATCGCCACCGCCTCCGGTTCATTAAATCCTGTCAGGTAAAAAAAGTCACTATCCTGACGATAGGTGTATTCTACGTCATTGTGCATGACCACCATGGGCGCACTGCGAAAAATTGCGGTTCCATTGCCGATTTTTTCCATTACCTGCTGACGACGGTGTTGAAACTCTCTGCGATCGATGCCCATAGATATTCCTAAAAATGTCACAATAAGTCCTAGAGTCTATTATCGCTAATATTTTTAATTTATGACCCCTGAAGAACCGGATTTTTCCCAAGATATCATCGAAAGGCGCGAGTTTACCCTAGCAGATTTTATCGCTCAAGAGGGGGCGGATTTCCTCAAAGGGGAATCTCCTGTCCCCAAATTAGTGCAGGTAAGGACTGAAATTAAACAGTTTATTGCCGCTAATTTAGGGGATTCTTCGGGAGCTTTGCAGATAATTTTACAGCTTATCGTTGATGAAGAATTAACAAAAGTCAGTCAAAATTTAGATAATCCCGTTCAAGCTTTAGAGTTAATCCTAGAAGAAATTTTAGACAATCAAGAATTACTCTATGAATTAGTACACCGAGTCGATGTGAAATGGGGACAATTATACGGAGAACGTCCCTATTTTCAAAAACCCCATCAAAAACCTCACCCTGAAGACGAATACACCCACAATTCCGTCAGAGATAAGTTAGTCAGTTTATTAGCCAGATTAGAACCGAATAAGTAGTAGAGTCTATAGCAGTTATTAGGAGACTCCGAGACGATTCAAGACATACCTTATCTTTGGGAAAAACTCTGTATTTTCATTATTTCTTAGTCAACAAAGACTAACAGGACTGACAAGGAGTATCTATCCCTAGACAGACAACCGGGGGGCGGTCAGAGGTGAAGATAGGTGTAAGATAAAAAAATTCTCCGATAACTGTTGCCCTATCCCCCGCGTGCCTACCTATTCCTACTATACCGCCGATGTTTTTAGCGATCGCATTTTTGGTGGTAATCCCCTGGCGGTTTTTCCGGAAGCGTCTGGATTAACCCACACCCAGATGCAAAAAATCGCCGCCGAATTTAACTTCTCGGAGACAGTCTTCGTTTTTCCGCCAGAAACACCCCAAGGCACTAAAAAAGTCCGGATTTTCACCCCCAGTACCGAGTTACCCTTTGCGGGCCATCCTACCGTCGGCACAGCCTATATTTTAGCCCTAATCGGCGCTATTCCCCCCTACCAAGAAACCACGATTTATCTAGAGGAAGGAGTCGGTTTAGTACCGGTAAAAATTCTCATGGAGGGGGAAAAACCGGTCTATAGTGAGTTAAAAGTGGCACAATTGCCAGAATTAGTGACGGATACTTATGCTCTCGATGATTTAGCGGTGATTCTTTCCCTAAGCGTTGCCGATTTCTTACCCGGTTATTCCCCCCGCGCCTTTTCCTGCGGTCTCCCTTTTTTATTCATCCCCGTTAAAAATCGAGATATTTTAGGGAAAATAAAACTAAATCTAACTCTCTGGTCATCATTATTAGGTCAATCCCCCGCTAATTCCCTTTTTGTCTGCTGTTTTGACCCAGAATCTCCCCTATCTCGTCTCTATGGCCGAATGTTTGCCCCCGGTTTAGGAGTTATGGAAGATCCCGCCACCGGTTCGGCTGTGGCCGCTTTGGCCGGTTACTTAGGGGCTTTAGAATCTTCTAGGGAAGGGATGAATCAATGGACGATAATCCAAGGGGTGGAAATGGGCAGACCTAGCAACATACAATTAAAGTTTCAGAAAAACAACCGTAAAATTACGGAAGTTTCTGTGGGTGGTGCATCAGTTCTGGTCTGCCAGGGTAAGATGATAATTCCCGATGGGTAAACAAAAAGCGATATAAGTAGCTGGTTATAATTAAATTAAAAATGGATTTTAGGTTCGATCCCCCCTGCCCCCCTTGATCTGTCCTTTAGTCACATCTTTCTTAACATTTCAAACCTTTGTGGCACAAGGCTTTCAAGACTCGGTTAACAATTTGTAATATTCCTTGTTGACACCCTTACTGACAAAGAAACAACTGAAATCAAGTCAGGATAAGGGTTGGAGTGCTTACTGCAAAAATTGTT
>NZ_JADBTR010000046.1:0-60738 GCF_020246065.1 Microcystis sp. M144S2 | reverse complement strand
GAGCTCGGTCGAACGCTGAGCTCACGGCCGAAGCCCACACCCCACACCCGTTCGGACCTCGGCGTGAGCTCGGTCGAACGCTGAGCTCACGGCCGAAGCCCACACCCTGCCCCCACCAACAAACTTTTTCAGCAGACCCTAACTATGCTTTGGCTGAATACCAAGATTTACCCTTTTTGATGGGGGAAGTGGCAAACTGTTAACTGTTACCGTTGAATGGGAAAAGACTGTGGATATTCGCTTAATCGTTGTCGATGTGGATGGAACGATCGCCGGTGATAACAATCAGGTTAATCCGGCTGTGGTGCAAGCTGTCTCGGCCGTCCAAAAAAAGGGAATTCGCGTCGCTATTGGCACTGGTAGGATGTACCGCTCGGCTTTACGCTTTCATCAACGCCTTAAATCGACTTTACCTTTAATTGCTTACAATGGCGCTTGGATTCAAGATCCTATTTCCCAAGTTCACCATCGACATACTCCCATTTCCCCTGACTTGGCGATCGATCTTTTAGATTATCTCGAACAACCCCAATGGAAGGAGAAAATCTCCCTTAATTTTTATATGGACGATGTGCTTTATGTGCGGCAATTAAACGCGGAAACGGAATTCTATCGCCAGCGATCGGGTATTATTGCCGAAGCAGTGGGAGATTTACGCAAAGTTGCCCACAAAACTACTAAAATCCTGGCCATGGGGGAAGATAAGCAATTTATCGCCGAGATTTGGCAGCATTTACAGCAACGCTATCAAAATCAAGATTTATACTTTACCCAATCGAGTCCGACTTTTTTTGAAGTTACCCACGTTGAGGCTACCAAGGGAAGCGCCACCCAATTTTTGGCCGAAGATATCCTAGGATTACAACCGCAAAACGTCATGGCGATCGGTGATAATTTTAATGATGTTTCTATGCTCACCTATGCGGGTGTCGGTGTTGCCATGGGTAATGCTCCCCAAGCTGTTAAGGATCAAGCTGATTGGGTTGCCCCCAGTGTAGACTTAAATGGGGTGGCCGCAGCCTTGGCAAAGTTTGTTTTAATTTGAGGAATGGGGAAATGGGGAAATTCAACTAAAACCCTAACACCCTAAAACCCCAACACCCTTTTCATCGAGAAAATTATGACTATTAATACGCAAACTGTTACGATTTCTAACAAAGATATTGACATAGATGCCTATTTAGCCATTCCCGATCGAGTGGGAATTTATCCAGCAATTATCGTAATTCAGGAAATATTCGGCGTAAACGACCATATTCGCGATATCACCCGCAGAATTGCCCAAGAAGGCTATATAGCGATCGCTCCTGCCATTTATCAGCGATTTGCTCCCGGTTTTGAAACGGGGTACAGTATGGCAGATATCGAAATCGGTCGTCAGTACAAAGAACAAACCAAAGCAGCCGAATTACTCAGCGATATCCAGGCTACCATCGATTATCTTTATACTTTGCCACAGGTGCAAAAAACCGGTGTCGGCACGATCGGTTTTTGTTTTGGTGGTCATGTGGTTTATCTTGTCTCCACTCTAGAGGATATCAAAGTTACTGCCTCTTTTTACGGTGCAGGAATCACCACGGGAACCCCTGGGGGTGGTCAAGGGACAGTGAAGGTGACTCCCCAAATCAAAGGGACAATCTACGCATTTTTCGGGGTGTTGGATACCAGTATTCCTCAAAAGCAAGTGGATGAGATAGAAAACGCATTAACCCGTTATCAAATCCCCCATCGAGTTTTCCGCTATGAAAACGCCGACCATGGCTTTTTCTGCGACCAAAGGGCTAGTTATAATGCTAAGGCGGCTAAATCTGCCTGGGGTCATGTGCTAGAGTTATTTAGCCTTCTTAAATCTTAATGGTCTGACTCCTTAAGCTTCAGCTTACACTGGAAGCAGTTCGAAATCACATTTGTAACCATTCTATTTATCATGACACCGAACCCAGCCTTTTCCATGGACGATTTTGCCAAAGCTCTTGATCAATACGATTATCAATTTGAAAAAGGGCAGATCGTGCGCGGGAGAGTCGATCAACACACCTCCGATGGAGCATACATCGATATTGGCGGCAAATCCTCCGCTTTTATTCCTTTAAGGGAAATTTCCCTGGAAAATGTTATTTCTATTGCTGAAGCTTTACCCATAGGTGCAGAATTCGATTTTCTGATTACCCGTGGACAGGATGCGGAAGGACAAGTAACCCTGTCTTTGCGGCAATTATTACTGCAAAAAGCTTGGGAAAATGTCAGGGAAATCTCTGAAAGTGGCAAGTCGGTGCAGCTGCGCGTCACGGGGGTGAATAAGGGGGGAGTGACGGGGGAGGTGGAAGGATTAAAAGGATTTATCCCTCGCTCCCATTTAATCGAAAAAAATGATTTAGATTCCCTGATCGGACAACTTTTAACCGCAACTTTTATTCAAATCGATGAAGAAAATAATAAATTAGTTTTATCTCAGCGAGAAATTGCTCGCGCTAACGCTATCAGTCAATTAGCTGTGGGTAAATTATTAAGTGGCACTGTGGTTAAATTACAACCCTACGGTGTTTTTGTCGATTGTGGTGGAGTGACGGGATTACTCCATGCTAAACAGGTGACGGGAGCCTCTTTTAATTCTCCCATGACTTTCTTTAAAGTTGGTCAAGCAATTCAAGTGGTAGTCGCGGAAATTGACGAATATAAAAACCGCATTTCCCTATCTACAAAAATCCTGGAAGCGCACCCCGGCGAAATTCTCGAAAACTTTGCAGAAGTCATGGAAACAGCAGCAGAAAGATTAAAACAAGCTCAGGGAAAAAACCCAGAAAGTTAGCGTAGGGTGGGTTAGGCGGCAATAATTTAGATATTTTACCACCTATTTAGTATTCGCCGTAACCCACCATCAGTCATCAGGTGAATTTGTCTCCTGTCTCCTTTTTACTTGACAAAGATGTTTCAAGATCGGATAGCAATTTTAGGGACTATGCACGGAAAAGAGCGGGTAATTGCACCGATTTTAGAGGAAAAAATAGGTCTTAAGGTGATTGTACCCGATAATTTTAATACCGATCGCTTTGGCACTTTTACCCGGGATATTAAGCGCATCGGGACACAAATTGAAACCGCTCGCAGGAAGGCACAACAAGCGATCGAGCTTTCGGGATACGATATTGGAATTGCTAGTGAGGGTAGTTTTTATCCCTATCCCAACTTGCCGTTAGTTTCCTGTAATCGTGAATTGATTTTATTGCTCGATCGAGTCCATAATCTAGAAATAATTGGTCAAGCAATAGTCACGGAAACTAATCACGCTCACCAAACTGTCACTAATCTAGCAGCTGCTTTAGAATTTGCCGAAAAAATTGGCTTTCCTAGTCATGGTTTAGTGGTGATGTTTGATAAAAATTCTCTCGACTCCGAGCAGATTTTTAAGGGAATTACTGACCAGAAAAATTTAGTTAAAATTGTTGAAGATATTCTTGACAAAAACGGCAAAGTACACCTAGAAACCGATATGCGCGCTATGCACAATCCCACGCGGATGGAAGCGATTGCAGCTGCAACAGCAAATCTGGTTCAAAAACTTAATCAATTATGTCCTAATTGTGGTTGTCCGGGGTTTGATATTATCGAAAGAAAAGCGGGTTTACCCTGTGGTTTATGTCACTTTCCCACCTCTTTAATTAAACTGGAACTATACGGTTGTCAAAGGTGTGATTATCGAGAGGAAAAACTCTTTCCCAACGGTCAAAAAAACGCCGATCCGATGTATTGTGAATATTGTAATCCTTAAAGATAGCTTTTCTATGGAAAGAATTTTAGAACCGGAAGTAATGGATGATCGGGAAGAAGCGATCGAATATGATGCCATGGACTTCACCGAAGTTAATACTAATTTTGCTAAAGAAGCCGTACAATTGGCCGGTATTAATGCTAGGGTGTTAGATGTGGGAACCGGTACTGCACGCATTCCGATTATGATCAGTCAACTACGTCCCCAATGGCAAATTATCGCTATTGATCTTGCCGATTCTATGTTAGAAATTGGTCAAAAAAATATCCTTAATGCTAACTGTCAAGAACAGATCAAATTGGAGAAAGTTGATGGAAAAAATCTTCCCTACCAATCCGAGCAATTTGATTTAGTTATTTCTAATAGTTTAATCCACCATCTCGAAAATCCTCTGCCTTTTTTACGCGAAATTAAGCGAGTTTTAAAACCGAATGGGGGCATTTTTTTAAGAGATTTATTCCGTCCTGATTCCGAGGAAATAATCCAGGGGATGGTGAGGGAAATCGATCCTAATTTTTCTCCCCGACAATCGCAACTATTTCAAGACTCGCTGCGAGCGGCTTTTACCCTAGCAGAAATTGCCGATTTAATCCAGCAGTCGGGCTTAGAAAATATTAAAATTTATCAGTCTTCTAATCGTCATTGGACAGCCATAAAAACCAGTAAAAATTAATCACTAAATCAGGAAAAATTGAGTTATGAAAGTTGGAATTTTGGGAACAGGATTAATGGGAACGCCAATGGTAGAAAGATTATTAAATCAGAAAATTCCTGTTATTGCCTATAATCGCACCTTAGAAAAATTAGCACCTTTACAGCAGTTGGGAGCCAAAACAGTTAACTCTTCTGAACAAGTCATTCAAGAGGCAGATTGTCTGATTTTAATGTTAACTAATGCCGCCGCTATCCAAGAGGTTTTAGGATTAAATTCTGAGCAATCTAACTTCAATAATCGGACTATTATCCAGATGGGAACCATTGCTCCTTCTGAAAGTAAACAACTGCGAGATCAAATTGTTGCTAAAGGGGGAGAATATCTAGAAGCACCCGTGTTAGGAAGTATTCCCGAAGCTAAAAAGGGGACTCTCTTAGTTATGGTGGGAGCAACGGAGAAACAGTTCCATCAATGGTCAAATTTATTAGCACATTTTGGTCAAGAACCGATGTTAATCGGGGAAGTGGGAACCGCTGCGGCGTTAAAATTAGCTTTAAATCAATTAATTGCCTCTCTAACCAGCGCTTTTGGTTTAAGTTTAGCTTTTTTATCCCGCCAAGGAGTAGATTTAGAAAAGTTCATGACTATCCTGCGTCAAAGTGCCTTATATGCGCCTACTTTTGACAAAAAATTAACGAGAATGTTAGAGAAAAATTATGCTAACCCTAATTTTCCCACTAAACATTTACTCAAAGATGTTAATCTCTTTTTAGAGGAATCGGAGAAGTTAGATTTAACCACTTTTCCCCTAACAGGAGTAGAGCGTCTTCTGGAAAAAGCTTTAGCAATGGGATTAGCAGAGCAAGATTATTCAGCTTTATATGAGGCGCTGAAAAAAGAATTATAGACCACTTGGCAACATCAAAAAGAATCTCTTTGGTTTGTCTAGTCGGACAACTGATAGGAGAAAAACCGATAAAAGGCTTTAAATTTTCCTTAAGCTTTGTTGAGGTAGCCAGAAGAGGGGGTTAGAGTGGGAAGTGATGGAATTTTGGGCATATTCTCCTATGACGTTGACTGAATTTGGATTATTAGCGGGTTTACTTGTCCCCGGTATCCTGCTCTCGATTTTGGTGATGGTGAGTTTTGCCAAAGGGGGTTAATAAAGTGATAGAGACACCGGTGAAAGTGTCTCTATCGAGATTAATCTATTTTTGGTTTTTTGCCCAATTTAATTGATTCTGTAGCTAACAAAATTGATTCTAAATGATGGCGCTTCTCCACTTGACCGAGGAAATAACCTGTCATCATAGCTGAAGCGAGAAGATTCGCCAAATTCTCGCGGTCGGTGGTAATTTGTACCGCAAAATCCTCTGAGGGCAACATTCCCACCAATCCCCTGACGTTTTGCGAGATAATATCTTTAATTTCGCTACTGACGGATTGGGCTATTCTCTCAAGGGTTTCAGGATGCTGCTGCTGTAGATACTGCATCAGACCGTTATCATTTTGTTCTTCGGTTTCCCAGGGAAAAAAATCAGGATTAAAAGTCATCAGAACTCCCACACTGTAGTGGTTATTAGATTTAGGTTAACAAATCGCTCTTCTTGATTGCCCGAAGTCCCCCCCCATCTTCCTCAAGTTTAGCTCAGTGATCAGAAATATTTACCCATAATATACCCTCTCTCCTTATTCCTGATCGGTAGCCTCCAGAATACCCTGTTCCCTAAGATTGTCAACCTCGAAATATTGATGAAATTTATCGGTTACTTCTAACCAGTAGGATCTACCTTCGTTTTGCTTGCGTTTTCTCACAAATCCTCGTTCTACCAAGTCCTGAACCTGTTGATAGGCCGTACTGCCCCGTAAATTAATTAAATCCGCTTGTAAAATTGGTTCTTTTAGTGCGATCGCTGCTAAAGTGCGGAGAGTTCCCGTGCCTAATTCGGCCGGGATCAGGTCTTCGATCAAATTCTGATAAGCTGACCGCAATTGTAAACTATAACCGAGGGGGGTTTCCACCACTTCCAAGGCACTATCCCGGTGAGCATAATCGGACATTAACTCGATCATGGCATCTTCCACCGTCAAGCGATCGCTGTTGGTTAATGTCACCATCTCGGTTAAGGGGACAGGCTGCCCTTTTAGGTAAAGTATCGCTTCTAGACGGGTAGCTAGTCTGATCTCCTGGTGGGGTTCCGCGCTCAATCTCGACTACCTAAGTTTAGACAATGATTTGATATTCTACTAGAAGACGAACTAGAAAATTATGGAAACTTTTTGGAGTCAGGTTTTAGACTTTTGTTATCAGGCTACCGGCCAGGTTGGCGATCGCTTACTGGCTGATTTTGGCAAATTACAGGCCACCAATAAAGCAGATGGGACTTTAGTGACGGCTGCCGACCGTTGGTCTGATCGGGAATTGCGATCGCTAATTGCCAGCACTTTCCCGGATCATGGAGTCCTAACCGAGGAAACTACCCATATTTTCCCGGATCAAGAATGGTGTTGGGTCGTGGATCCGATCGACGGTACAACTAATTTTACTCGCGGTATTCCCATCTGGGGCATTTCCCTGGGACTTCTCTACCGGGGGACTCCCGTGTTCGGATTTGTTTATCTGCCCTGCCTGAAACAGTCCTATTATGGTTATTGGTACGGTGAGACGGGTTTAACTGGTCCAGAGGGGGCCTACCGGGATGGTCAACCGATTCACACCAGCGAAGATTTTCCCAGCAAAAATCATCTTTTCAATCTCTGCGCTCGTAGTACAGATATATTAAAAAGTCCCTTTCCCTGCAAAGTGCGGATGATAGGAGTGGCTAGTTATAATCTGCTTTTGGTTGCCGATGGCACTGTCTTGGGAGGAGTGGAAGCAACCCCAAAAGTCTGGGATATTGCTGCGGTCTGGGCAATTCTACAGGCCGCCGGCGGGGTATTTATCTCTTTAGGAGAAAAGATTTTTCCCTTGCAGGTGGGGGAAAATTATAGCGATCGATCCTATCCCTGTTTAGCCGTGGCTCGATCGAATTTAGCGCCGGTTTTCTTGCCTTTAGTCGGTTTTCTCAAGGATGTTGCTTGAATGGAGAATTGCTCAGGTTAGAATAGCTGCATTTATTGGTTTTATCTTTATTTAGGGCTGGCTGAATAAATCTAAAAACCTTGTTGGATAATATCTTTAAGCTTGTTTGAAATCAAAAACTGCCAGCCCTTGGAGTGATCAGGGGGGAAATTTAGGCACTTTTTGCCTGAAAATTAGGTAATTGACCCCCTAAAAATCGCTAAAACCCTACACCCCACACCCTACACCCCACACCCTGCCCCCACGAATTTATTTCATGAGTTTTGATACTTCCTCTCTCAGCCAACGCAACGATAAAGCCGAAGTCTATCAGCCAGTAATTATTCGCCTCGAAAATGTATCTAAAATCTACGGCAGTGGCGAAACCATGGTTAAAGCCCTTAATAACATCAATTTAAGCCTAAAAAAAGGGGAATATTGCGCTATTATGGGGGCATCGGGTTCGGGAAAATCCACGGTCATGAATATTATCGGCTGTCTTGATCGTCCCACCTCGGGGTCCTATTATCTAGAAAATCTCGACGTTTCCACGCTGCCGGATGGGGATTTAGCTCAGATTCGCAATCGTAAAATCGGCTTTGTTTTCCAGCAATTCCATCTTTTACCCCAGATGAGTGCGCTAGAAAATGTCATGTTACCGATGATTTATGGTGGGGTTCCTCCCCAAGAAAGAAAGGAAAGAGCGATCGCTGCTTTAACGAGGGTAAAATTAGATAATCGACTGCACAATAAACCCAATCAATTATCGGGGGGACAACAGCAGCGCGTCGCTATTGCTAGGGCAATTGTCAATCAACCCATATTATTACTTGCTGATGAACCGACGGGGGCGCTGGACTCGAAAACTACCCAAGAGGTGATGGCTATTTTCTCGGAATTGAATAACAGTGGCATTACTATCGTCATGGTAACTCACGAGGCTGATGTGGCGCGTCACTCTCAGCGCATTATCTGGTTTAAGGATGGTGAAGTGGTTTATCCTAATCTCGCACCGACGGATTTACATGAGGTGATTGGGTAGGGTGGGAATTTTTCGGTAATCAGTGAACAGTGAAAAGACAGTGGGAAACTACTATTTAATACTGCTCACTTAATACATACTGCTCACTTAAAACTCAAATCTGATAACTGGTAACTGGTAACTGATAACTGATAACTTTTTAGATTTCGGGGGCTTTTAGGGAATAAAGGGAGAAACTAGCGGTTTTTGCCTTTGCCTGTTGCACTAAACTGGGGACAGAATTACGCGCTAGGGCGGTTAATTTATTGGTAGTAGCATCGTAAATTGTCGTGGCTACTTTGGGATAGAGTCCAATGCCGATAATTGGCACTAATAGAGAAGCGATGATAAAGACTTCCCGGGGTTCCGCATCCACTAGGGCATGGTGTTCTTCTAATTCCTTATTTTCCGGCCCGTAGAGAATTTCTCGCAACATGGACAAGAGATAAATCGGGGTGAGAATGACACCGATAGCTGCTAAAAAGACGATAATAACGCGGAAAGTGGGACTATAGGCATCACTGGTGGCAAAACCGATAAATACCATTAATTCCGCCACAAAACCGCTCATCCCGGGCAAAGCGAGGGAAGCGAGGGAACAGGTGGTCCACATGGCAAAAACTTTCTTCATTTTCTTGCCGACACCGCCCATCTCGTCTAACATCAGGGTATGGGTGCGATCATAGGTACAACCGACCATAAAGAATAAACTCGCCCCAATCAGTCCGTGGGAAATCATCTGTAACATCGCCCCGCTTGTACCAATATCGGTAAAGGAAGCCATACCAATCAGGACAAATCCCATGTGAGAGATGGAAGAATAGGCAATTTTGCGCTTAAGATTGCGTTGGGCAAAGGAGGTTAAGGCGGCGTAGATAATATTAACTACCCCTAAAATCACTAAAACGGGGGCGAAAACGGCGTGAGCATCGGGTAACATCCCCATATTCATCCGTAAGAGCGCATAACCACCCATTTTAAGCAAAATTCCCGCTAGTAACATATGGGCAGGGGCAGTGGCTTCGCCGTGGGCATCCGGCAGCCAAGTATGGAGGGGGAAAATCGGCAGTTTTACCCCGTAGGCAATCAGGAAACCGGCGTAGAGGAATAATTGCAGTTTCAGGGGGAAGTCTTTACCAGCAATAGTCACCATGTCAAAGGAGACGGTATCGCCATAAAAAGCCATCGTCAGCGCCGCTACAAGGATGAAGAGAGAGCCTCCGGCGGTGTAAAGGATAAATTTGGTGGCTGCGTAGAGACGGCGTTTACCGCCCCAAATGGAGAGGATGAGATAGACGGGGACTAATTCTAATTCCCAGACGAGGAAGAATAGTAACAGATCCTGCACGGCAAACACCGCAATCTGTCCCCCGTACATCAACAGCATCAGGAAGTAGAATAGTTTCGGTTTAAAAGTGACCGGCCAAGCCGCTAAGATAGCCAGAGTGGTGATAAATCCC
The DNA here is from genome assembly GCF_020246065.1 of Microcystis sp. M144S2. Lineage (NCBI taxonomy): Bacteria > Bacillati > Cyanobacteriota > Cyanophyceae > Chroococcales > Microcystaceae > Microcystis > Microcystis sp. M144S2. The sequence goes on along the minus strand of NZ_JADBTR010000046.1, from coordinate 50,772 downwards.
GTTAAGATAATCAGAGGCATGGAGAGGCCATCGGCTCCTAAAGACCATCTTAGGTCAATTTCTGGCAACCATTGGTAACTTTCCACTAATTGCAGATTGGGATTAGCGAAATCGTAACTGCTATAGAAAGCGTAGATAATTAGGGCAAAGTCGATTAATCCCACCGTCAGAGCAAACCATCTCACGGTTTTACCGTCTTTATCGGGAATTATGGGAACCAATAAAGCGGCGACGATGGGAAAAAGGATGATGGCAGTTAACCAAGGAAAGTTCGTTAGATTCATCGGCTGTTTTAATATTTATTTAATCGTCAGAATCGAGAAATTAAGCTAAGGCTTTTTGACGGTTTTACCTAGCAAAACCACCTTTTTTCTCTTGTTCTCGCGGTTACATTTGACTGTACCTAAATCAATCTAGCAATTATTTTCCCGTCCTTGTCTGTTAATATTGTTAAGTTTCAAGAGACTGCTGGCCTAATTAGGGTTTGCTAAAAAAGTTTTTCGGTGGGGGCAGGGTGTGGGGTGTGGGGTGTAGGGTTTTATACCATTAACCCATCCGACAAATATAGCGTTTCCTAAGCTAGTGAGGTACACATATTTTTCTTCCCTTTTGACTTTTGCCTCTTGCCTTTTGCCTAAAACCCATAACTTTTGTACCTCAGCAGACTGAAAAACGCTATAATTGTGCCTCCCTACTTAATCGGGCAAATCAAAGAGAACACCCGTCATATAACGCTCTGCCCATTCCCAACCGAAGGCTTTTTCTAGTACACGCCGAGTTTTATCGTTTTTTTGCTGTTGACTACAATAATCCCGTTGTCCCTGTAAATAAATGCCAGCTTCTTCCCCGGAAAGAGGCTGACTTTCCTTAGCACATTTGCAGTGAATTGTCAAGAAATCTGTAACTCTTTGTAAAAATTGTCGTTCCTCGGCGGCGGTTTCGGGACGAATAAACAGACAATATTGGGAGAAAATATGACCCCAAGGAGGCAAATCACGAGCTTGGGCGAAATCGGCCGCAGGTAAAGCCGCTAAAGCCTCATTATAGGCACTAGAGAGAGTTTTATCGCCACTGGTGGGAGAAAGATCCACAATAGCGGCACTGATTCCCGCTTTGCCGGAGACTATATCACATCCAAACATCGGCAGCGGATATTCTGGACGGGGGAACATGACACAGTGGAGAATATCCAAACCATTGCCCAGTTTAGCCAGTTCTAGGTGCATTTTGCGGAACTGGGGGGTTTGATAGCAGCGATTCTCGATAATTAATTTTTCCCCTTCTAAACGTCCCTCCACATAGCCTAAACCTTCCGGCAACTCAAAGGGCGACAAATCAAGATAATTTTCCCAGTGGGAGAGAATTGCTGTGGCTAATTGTCCAATCAGGGGATGAAGCAACGGTAAAATTTCAGGGTTGGTAACGGCTATCATAGGTCAGTAATCAGTAATCAGTAATCAGTAATCAGTTATCGTCTCCCTATCTCCCTATTTTCCTATCTCCTGACATCTAAAATCCACTTTACCCCATGGAGCGATCGAGATTAGAACTGGGAAATATAAAATTAACTTCTTTGTCCTTCTCCCAATTTAGCCTATGGTTAGCAGTGCCGCTCGTCCAAAACCTTCCTTAAAAACCCTCTGGCAAAAGATAGAATCTTCTCCCTTGCCAGAAACCGAGGAATCGATTATTTTAAGAATTCTGGTGCAAGCGTTAGTAATCGTCGGTATTATCGCCACCGATGTGGCTACTGATAGTTATACCAGTATTTGGGCTGTTCCTATCAGTATTATCGGCGGAATCTGGAGTTGGCGACGCAGGAAAAAGCGCAATATCGGGGCAAAATTTTGTATAGCGATCGGAATGTTGGTAGTGTTGGCGCTATTCTTGGGTGATATCGTTGCGATGCAGGATAGTCGCATTGCCCTAACACAATTATTAATTCAATTACAAATTCTCCATAGTTTTGACCTGCCCCGACGCAAAGATTTAGGTTATTCTATGGTAATCGGTTTAATTCTCTTGGGAGTCGCTGGGACAATCTCTCAAACCCTCGCTTTTGCGCCTTGGTTAATCCTCTTTCTGCTTTTATCCCTACCTACCCTAGTTTTAGACTACCGTTCTCGTTTAGGTTTAGATAATCTCAATCAGAGTCTCCCTTTCTTCTCAAAGAAACCCCCGCGTCTAGCCACAAAAAAATTAGTTTCCCCGCAAAATTCCCCCCTTTCTCCCAAACGTTTCGGGATTTTCTTTCTGACAATTCTCCTCTTGGGATTGACAATTTTTGCTCTGATGCCGCGTTTTCCGGGTTATCAAATTCAATCTTTTCCCGTCAATAGTCCAGGAGGTATGGAAAATCAGGATTTTGAACAGGGAGACAGACAAATCGTTAACCCCGGCTATGTGCGCGAGGGTGAAACGGGGAAGGGTGGCGTAAATGGCGGTAATAGTCCCACTACAGGGTCAGGACAGCTAGATTCTACCTTTTATTACGGCTTTAACACCCAAATCAACCAAAATTTGCGGGGAAGTATGACTCCCCAGACAGTCATGCGGGTACGTTCCCAAGCCCCCGGATTCTGGCGGGCTATGGCCTTTGATCGCTATACTGGTCAAGGGTGGCAAATCTCGCGAGATCAAGAATTAGAGGATTTAAATCGCAGTAGTTGGTCCTATCGCTTTTTTGTGCCGCTACCCGCAACCCAGGCCAAAACCCATCAGGTAGTCCAAACCTACAGCATTGTCTCCAGTTTACCGAATATTATCCCTGCTCTTACTTCGCCCCAGTTTCTCTTTTTTCCCACTCGACAGGTATCTTTGGACCGAGAAAATAGCTTAAGGTCGCCGGGAGGGTTAGCAGAAGGGCTAACTTATACTGTAATCTCACAAGTGCCGGAACGCAATCGCAGCCAACTGCGATCGGCATCAGAAAACTATCCTAAGTCTATTCTCAAGTATTATTTACAAATTCCTGCCGAAATTGCCCCGAAAGTCCGCCGAAAAACCGAGGAATTGCTGGCCAAATCTCCCAAACCTTTAACCTCTCCCTACGAGAAGGCCCTATATTTGGCCCAAGCATTGAAGCAAAACTACGAATTAAAAACCGATTTGCCCTTTTTAGCCGAAAATGAGGATTTAGTCTCGGCCTTTTTGTTTCGTTTTCAGGGGGGTTACGCCGATCATTTTTCCACCGTGTTAACGATTATGTTACGCTCGATCGGTATTCCTGCCCGATTAGCCACCGGTTTTGCCCCTGGCCAGTTTAATCCTTTCACTGGCTTTTATGTTGTCCAAAATACGGACGCTTACGCCATCACAGAGGTGTTTTTCCCTGGTTACGGTTGGTACACTTTCGATTCTATCCCGGGCCACGAATTAATTCCCCCATCCTTTGAGGAAGCGGAACCTTTTAGCGTCCTCAAGCAATTTTGGCAATGGGTGGCCGGATGGTTGCCTTCTCCAGTAACGGGTTTTCTCGGTCTGATTTGGGAAAATGTTATCTTGACTATCGGTCAGTTATTGGCATGGTTATGGCGCTTTATTTCCGGCAGTCTTTTCGGGGGAATTCTCGGCGGTTTAGTCGGGGTCGTCTTCGCTTACGCTAGTTGGTTAGGATGGGTACAGTTCCATCGTTGGCGTAGGAGTCGCAAGTTGGCCAAATTACCACCGATCGAGCGTTTATACCAGCAAATGTTAGGAATCTTAACAGAAGCCGGTTATGGTAAACATCCCGCTCAAACCCCTTTAGAATACGCCGCCGCCGCCCGCCGCGTCCAACCGCCGCCAGTGGCGAATATTATCGAGGAGATTGCTCGCGCCTACGTTGATTGGCGTTATGGCGGTAAATCGGCTAATATCGAGAGTTTACGCCAACGTTTTCGAGAGTTGCTCAAGCTAGTTAAAAAGTGAGCTTGAGCCTATAGTTAGGGTTTGCCGAAAAAGTTTTTCAGCAAATCCTAAATAATCAGTCTTTAATAACAGAAAACGGGTTTCTTTAAGAAACCCGTTTTCTAGACAAATCTGACTCCAATAGCAAATTAGGTTACACTTCATGTTGATGAGAAAGGCTATAAACAACACTATGTTAAGAAATGTAATCAAAGCCGAAACCCTTACTGTTGCCTTGTCTGCACAGTTAACTTTATTTTTGTCCGACTACCGATAATTCTCAGCCAGCAATTTATAAGCAGATCAATGTCATCTTGTCAAGTATTTGAACAATCAATTCAGATTAAAGCTAGTGCCACGACGGTGGAGCGTTGTATCACGGATTTAGAGTTAATGCGTCGTTGGTTGAATCCGGTGTTAGTTTGTGAACCTATCGGCGATTGGAAGACCGATATCGGTGGGAGAAGTCGTTTTTTGATTCAAATCCCCCTAATTCAGCCAACGCTAAAAAGTACGGTGATTGAGAGGGAACCAGGGTTAATTGTCTGGCAATTTGAAGGCTTTTTTCGCGGATGCGATCGCTGGGAATGTCAACCCAATGATGACGGCACTTGTTTAATCAATCGTTTTGAGTTTGCGATTCCTAATCCGGTTGTGGGGTGGGGATTCCAGCAATTCGCCGCCAAATGGACTAAAAAGGATATGGAAGCGCAATTAAGACGCTTAAAACGAGTAGCCGAGGAAATTTATCTACTTTCAGCCAAAAGTTAAGCTGATGGGGTGGTAAGCGGGGGGGTTGGGTATGGAAGAATACCCTCACCCCCAACAGCGAACCCCCGATCCCTAATCGATCGAGATCGACTGGGGACTGTTGCCGTTATCCTGATTATTGTCCTTAAAACTGACTAATCCCTGCTCTTCTAACCATTTTTTGAGGGGATCGTCCGAAAGTTTCAAGCGCAGTAATCCAGAGGCAAAACCACCGAAAAAAGCGATCGGTTGTTGAATCAGTTCTTTAACAACGGGTTGTAATTCATCGAGAAACATCTTATTCTATCTCCTGATATTGTCACACCTATCAATGTTAAGTTAATTGAAGTGATTCTGTGAGACTAGCATGACTGAAACTTCCGACACGGTGAAAAAATCTTTCCGGCTAACCCCGTTTATTTTCCTGGGAATACTGCTCATCTGGCTAGGAATTAGGTTAATTTCTCCCGATAGCGTTAGTTTATTCGCCGGTAATCGTCCCGATTATTTGGGAGTCAGGGAGGGTAAACTGGCCTCTTGTCCGGTCACTCCTAATTGTGTTAGTAGTCAGAGTCAGGATCAGGCTCATGCGATCGAACCCCTTAGTTATCAGGGTAGCGGTGAAAAAGCGATCGAGCAATTAGCTAAAATTATCGCCTCCCAACCGAGAACTAAAATTATTAACCAAGATAGTAACTATCTCTACGCCGAATTTAGCAGTCAATGGATGGGATTTGTCGATGATGTGGAATTTTCTCTTAATCCTAGCAAAAATGCGATCGATGTTCGCTCGGCCTCCCGGTTAGGAGAATCGGATTTAAATGTCAATCGAGAACGAGTGGAAACCCTGAGAAAACTCTTTTCAGTGATCAGTAATCAGTAAACAGTGAAAAGTAATCGGGTGCATCTCAATTTTGTAGAAATATCTATACTACATTTGGGCGCACGCGATGCGCCCCTACCATTGGTGCGATAATATTATTATTGTAGGGGCGAATTGTATTCGCCCTCTTTAAATGACTTCTGCTGCTCACCTATATGTCAGAGAAAGTCACCAATAGGAGATGCACCCAATCAGTAATCAGTAATCAGTAAACGGTGAAATGACTCAGAGAATACTGACTCGGAGAATAATATAAGAAAAATTATGTTTCGTCCCCAACCGATACCAGCAAAAGCAGGACAGGAATCCGTCTGGGATTATCCTCGTCCCCCGCGCCTAGAATTATCACCTAAACACCTAAAAATTATCTTTAATGGTGTGATAATTGCCGATACTAAAAGCAGTTATCGAGTTCTAGAAACCAGTCATCCTCCAGTTTATTATCTACCGCCCCAAGATATTAAAATGGAATACCTGCAAGCCACAGCAGAAAAGTCTTTTTGTGAGTGGAAAGGTCTAGCTGGATATTACAATATCACCGTTGGGGATCAACAGGCAATTAACGCCGCTTGGTATTATCCGGACCCGACACCAGAGTTTCAGGCAATTAAGAATTATCTGGCTTTTTATCCCGCCAAAATGACCGCTTGTTATGCCGATGGGGAATTAGTACAACCGCAACCGGGCAACTTTTACGGGGGATGGATAACCTCCGATGTGGTTGGTCCGTTTAAAGGCGTTCCCAATAGTTGGGGCTGGTAATCACGTTAAGTAAGTAGGGTTTGCTGAAAAAGTTTATTGGTGGAGTCAGGAGCCGGTCGTCAGGAGATTATTTTTATTTATTCTTCCCACACCCTACACCCCACACCCGTTCGGCTGAGCTCACGGCCGAAGCCCACACCCCACACCCCACATCCCCTTAACTCCTAGTTTCTACTTTTTACGAGAAATTATGACTATATCCCAACCCGATCTAGAACCCACTTGGATGACGATTATTCGCCTCTTGCGCTGGGATAAACCCGCCGGTAGGTTAATTTTGATGATTCCCGCTTTATGGGCGGTATTTTTGGCGGCAGACGGGGTGCCACCGCTACCCTTGATCGGGGTGATCGTTTTGGGAACTTTGGCCACTAGCGCCGCCGGCTGTGTGGTTAACGATCTTTGGGATCGGGATATAGATCCACAGGTCGATCGCACTCGTAACCGTCCTTTAGCGGCCAGAGCTTTATCGATCAAGGTTGGTTTGATTATCGCTCTGATTGCTTTCTTTTGCGCCGCAATTTTAGCTTTATATCTGAATTTCTTGAGTTTTTGCCTATGTGTGGCCGCCGTTCCCCTGATTATCTGCTATCCTCTCGCCAAGCGTTTTTTTCCTGTACCCCAATTGGTTCTTTCTCTCGCTTGGGGTTTTGCGGTTTTAATCTGTTGGAGTGCCGTCACCGGGTCGTTAGATAGTAATACATTTATATTATGGGGAGCGGTGATTTTTTGGACATTGGCATTTGATACAATTTATGCTCTATCCGATCGAGAGGATGATCTCAAGGTTGGTATTAACTCCAGTGCCATATTTTTCGGCAAATACGCTCCGGAAGCCGTGGGGGTCTTTTTTGCCCTAACAGTGGGTTTATTGGCTTGGGAGGGGCAAAAAATGCAGTTATCAGCCTTTTTTTGGCTAGGGTTGGGTCTAGCGGCGATCGCTTGGTGGCGTCAATACCGGCTGTTACGTCAATCGGATTTACCTAAACCAGTTTATGGTCAAATGTTCGGTCAAAATGTTTGGGTCGGTTTTATTTTATTAGCGGCTATGATTGGGGGAAGTTTGTATTAAAACTCCCCCAAGAATGTCCCTAGAGTCAGTTTGTCTATTCTGACTCTAATAATCCCATTACCGTAGCTGATGGGTGTTCACCAGTCATCAAAGCTACCCGTCTTTGAAAATTTTTCTCCACAGCAATGCAGGTATTTAAGGGATCTAAAATACCCTTTCTGATTTCCCTTTCCCAAGAATAATTTCTTTCTCGGTGTTTAAATCTTGATAATTGCTGGGTGAAAACAGTAACCACTTGATAAATGATTTTTAAATCGTAAAGAGAGTCAATTTGAGAAATTTTAACCGCTAAAGCCCGAAATTGACGGGATATTTCTTGAGCTTGCTCTTGACTACAGCCATGGTCATGATGATAATAATTAACTACTTCTGCCATGTACTGAGCGTGTTTAGCGGCATTTTGAATGCTATGTTGAGCATTTTCCACGGGAGCAAGAAATCGATCTAATAATAGCTGTTGAGCGTAGGCATCGCGAAGGGAAGAATTAGAGATTATTTGCAATTCGGTCATTCTTTCTTCATGTTTACGGCGATTTTCGGCATAAATCTCCGTCAGAATAGTATCTAACAGCTTGGGAATCGGATAAAAGACATCAATCATAGGAAAATTTAGCTTAGTTTGTCTAGAGATAAGAAACTCTATCGATAGAATTAACCAAAATTGTAGCAGTGATCTGAATAGTCAGGTACGATAAAATCAAGTTAGTAAATTACCGCCCCTTAACCAATGTCTAACTCGAAATCTAGTAGCGTTTGGGATCACAAACCCCGTTGGTGTCAACCTTGGTCGATTTTGTTGACAGGAATTACCCTGATTGCTGGGTGTTGGTTTTTAACTCAGCGTCTCTGGTTAACCCTACTCCTATCTATTCCCATACTCCTGTGGTGGTTTGTCTTCCTAATTCTTTATCCGCGGACGCTGCAGCAACAGTTAAACACAGAAAGAATCGGGGAAAGCATTGATTAAAACAGGAAAGACAGGACAGGGATTTTTATCCTGTAATTGACTACTTTCATCTCCGCGAAAAGTGTTCCAACGAAAAGGAGCTTTTTTTTCACTCGACATCCATAAAAGTCTTTTTGCTCGCGTCATCGCTACATACAAAAGTCGGTATTCTTCAGCTTTTTTAAGTTGTCCAGCTTCTAACCAAGCGCTTAAAGGTGGGGGAATAATTGGTATGCTGTCGGGGTTTAAATAGCGTTGATGAACCGCTGCTCGAATTTGCGCTCGTGCCACTTCTGCGAGGGTAAAATCTCCCAAAAATTTCGCCCCATTGGGTACCCAAGGTTTGCCAGGAATAATATCTTCATGAAGAAAGGGAATAAAAACATAATCCCAGTCTAAACCCTTGGCTTTGTGCATAGTAATAATCGTCAGTTGTGCGGGACGAGTATAACAATCGTCGTTATCTTCTTCCACTCCTTCAAAGCGCTCAGAGGCGATAATTTCATTAAGAGTATTAATTGTATTTTTGAGAGAACTATTACCAGCAGTTTCCTGATAAATACGGGCGGTTAATTTTTGCAATGTGGCTAATTCTGACCCCGAATATTGGAGAGTCATAGCGAAAAAAGACAGGAGTTGATAATGGGGTAATTCTAATCTAGCTTTTAGTAAACTGCAGCAATAACGACGGGCAATTTTTTCGTTAGATTTCAGTTCGGGATCGAGGGGAGTGGGATAGAGAAACTGTTCGGGATAGGTAACTAAAGGATTTAAGTCTTGGGCAGTAATTAAACCCCTCAATTGTAGCACTTCTAAGGCCGCTTTGAGATAATCGGGAGAGTGGGGACGTTCGACAAAAGCCAATAGTTTCAGCATTTCGGCGGGAATTTGGGAAAAGCGATCGATCTCATTAGCTTCAAAAATTCTGATTTGATAACTTTTATAAAAATGGGCGAATTTTTGAGCAAAAAAGTGTCCTTGTCGATTTTCTCTAACGAGGATAGCCCCATTATGTTGAGGGTTTTCTTGAAGTAATTTAACTAGACGTTTTTCAATTAATTCTACTGTTTGATAAATGTCATCGGGTTGATAAATTTCTAATCCTTTTCCCTCCTTAACTGGATTAGGTTGGGGATCTTCGGCGCTGACGGGAAGGATCGCTTGAACCCGAAAAGGAGCCTCGGTAACTTTATGATTATCTTTTCCCTGTTTCCAATCTCGATCGACCCATTGTAAAACTAAATTAGCAGCTTCAATAATTTTAGTATTGCTGCGACCTGCTTGGTTCATAGTGGATAAATTGCCTTCGTTTTGACAACTTTCACAAAACCAATTAAAGTAAACAGGATCGGCGGGGGTAAAGGTAGAATTAATGGCTTGATTGGGATCGCCGACGCGAATTAAATTAGGTATTTCCCCGTCATTATTTTTTGCTAAAATAGTAATTAGTTTTTCTTGGAGAGGACTAGAATCCTGTGCCTCATCTTCAAAGACTCCAAAGACAGATTTTTGCCATTGTCGGCGAATTTTTTCTTCCTCTAATACCCGCAAGGCTCCTAAAATCATGTCATCATAATCTATATAGTTTTTCTGACGCATCAGGATTTCATACTGTTGGTACAAACCACTAGCAATAGCGAGAATTTGATAATTATCGTCGGTATAGTGGCTTAATTCCCAAACTTGCTGCGGTGATAATCCCGAACTTTTTAGCTCATGAATGGCCGTATAGGCAAGACTAGGTAAAATTTCGGTTCTCAGCACCGATTGACGGCGTAATCTTTCTGTTTCTTCCCCATCAAATTCCACTCCTTCTAATAACTTTTGATAACGAATTGGGTCGGCAATTAGCCATTTTTCCACCGAGTTTCTAATAATTCTGTGGCTAGGAGTCGGAATAACTAAGGTAGAAGATTCGAGGTCTAATCCCGATAATTCCGGATAACGACGGGCCAATTGTAGGGCCAGTCCGTGCAGAGTTTGAACGCTGAACCCTTGGGCTGAAAGTTGTAAATCTTGCAAGCGTTGTTTAATTTTAGCTTTAATACTAGCGGCAGCCGAGCGGGTGTAGGTGACAATAATTAACTGTTTTTTAGCATGAAGTTGCTCACGAGCAATAACCATAGCGGCAGCTACGGCCAAACTGTGGGATTTTCCTGCCCCCGGCACCGCAGAAATGGCCATTTTTCCCCCTTGCCAATCGGCTAATTCCTGTTGTCCCGCACGCAGTTGTTGCCGGAGATTTACCAGTAAATTTTCTCGATTAATTACTTTAGTTTCGCTCATTATGCCCCGCCAATTTTATTTTTAGTTTAATTGTATTACTATTAACACTGTCCACTTAAAACTGTAATCTGATAACTGATCACTGATCACTGATCACTGATATATAGCCAATTTTGTTGTACTTCTACCCGAATTTTGCCGGTTAAGGAGGAAGTGGCATCGCGATTAACACCAGTAATGAGATTAACCACTGACTCAACTTCGGCAAAATTAGGGGATGAGGGTAAATATTGAGCCAAAAATAAACGAATCACTCGTCTTTGTATCGCTAGAGGTAGAATTTGTAAAGGGGAGCGATCGAGTCTTTGTTGATCTAGATCGATAACCTGACGAAAAATATCCCGGGCAATACTATCTAAATAATCGCTTTCTGCTTCCAAAATTTCGGCAGTTTGGGCGAGATGTTTTTCGATTTGGGGATTTAAATTAGTTTGCAGGTAGGGTAATAATTCCAGACGGATGCGATTGCGAGCATAGCGTAAATTCTCATTAGCTTGATCGTACCAGATCGGTAATTCTCGACTTTGACAAAAAGCGAAAGTTTCCCCGCGAGTGACATTTAAGAGGGGACGGACTAAAAAAATATCCGGGGTTAAACTTGTCAACCAAGTTAAGGCAGAAAGTCCATCACTACCGGCCCCGCGCGTGAGATTATAAAGAAAAGTTTCCGCTCGATCGCTTCTCGTGTGTGCCGTGAGAAGATAATTAAAACCCTGTTCTTGGGCGATTGTTTGTAAAGCTTGATAACGCCATTGTCGGGCCTTGGCTTCCGTTTCCGCCATGGGGGGTGCGGTGGTAATATAAACAGGTAATTGCCAAATTTCGGCGATTTTCCGCACATGAGTGACTAATCCTCGGTCGTAAGACCAACGGTGATCACAATGAGCGATCGCTAGTTGCCAACCCCAACGAGAGCGCAAATCCAGCAATAATTGACCTAAACAGAGGGAATCCTGACCTGCCGACAATGCCACTAACAGAGACGCATTTTTAGGTAATAATTGTCCCTTTTTGACTGTGGTTTCCAGACGAGTATGGAGAGGTGTCCAAAAATTAGCCAAAATTTTTAGATTTATTTACTTGACAAGGATGTGGGAAGTATTTTCAGTGAACTGATAACTGATAACTGATAACTGATAACTGATAACTGATAACTGATAACTGATAACTGATAACTGATAACTGATAACTGATAACTGATAACTGATAACTGATAACTGATAACTGATAACTGATTTAACCTGGCCAATTAACCCAATCTTGGGGTTTTAGGAAGACATCATAGAGTTTTGCTTCTGGGGTGTTGGGTGCAGGTTGATAACAGTATTCCCAACGGACTAAAGGAGGTAAAGACATCAAAATCGACTCGGTACGACCGTTAGTTTGCAGCCCAAAAATTGTGCCACGATCATAAACTAAATTAAATTCTACATAACGACCGCGACGATAGAGTTGAAACTGACGTTCTCTGTCACCGTATTCCGTCGAGTGCCGTTTCTGGACAATGGGAACGTAAGCGGGTAGAAAAGCTCGGCCACAGTCATTAATGAAACTAAAAATTTCTTCCCAGTTGCGGGGTTGTTGGGGAGATAATTTTTCTGAATAGATAGCGGCATCACTTTCGGCAAAAGGACCACGATAGAGGGGGTCTAAACCGTCTTGGTAATCAAAGAAAATCCCGCCGATGCCTCTGGCTTCCTGACGATGATTGAGATAAAAATATTCATCACACCAGCGTTTAAAAACGGGATAATATTCAGGATGATGTTGGTCGCAAACCTGTTTAAAAGTGCGATGAAAATGACTAGCATCTTCTTCAAACCCATAGTAGGGAGTTAAATCGGCACCACCGCCAAACCACCAAACTGGACCTGCTTCAAAATAGCGATAATTGAGGTGAACCGTGGGAATATAAGGATTGCGAGGATGTAAAACCATCGAGGTTCCCGTGGCATAAAATTGATGACCGGCAGCCTCGGGCCGTTGTTTAGCAATGCTAGGAGGTAATTCTTTCCCCCAAACTTCCGAAAAATTCACCCCTGCTTGTTCAAAAATTGCCCCTTCCCGCAAAACTCGCGAACGTCCGCCGCCACCTTCGGGCCGTTGCCAACTATCTTCGATAAATTTTGCTTGTCCATCCACTTCTTCTAATCCCCGACAAATTTCATCCTGTAGGGATTTCATAAATTCACTGACGCGGCTACGGCTGTCACTGGCCGGCAAATTGGCAAGGGTGGGGGTTGTGGTGAATGCAGTCATACTCAAGGATCAAAGTTGATAACTCAGTGATTATATTACTACTGGGTGATGAAACGGACGCTCTTCGATACTTAACTTAACATTTAGACTGGTTAGGTGTTGGGCGGTTAGGGTTTTAGGGTTTTAGGGTTTTAGTTGCATTCCCCCATTCCCCCATTTCCCTAATCCCTAAATCAATGTTAATTTTTAATTCTCAACTGGGCATATTAGAATTAGTCCCGCTCCGGGGACAATAACACAGATACCCAACTTCTACCACCATGTCCTCCCGTCGAATCATCATCGGTGACGTTCACGGTCAATACGATGCTCTTTTGCAGCTAATGGAGGCAATCGCGCCTCAAGAAAAGGAACCAGTTTATTTCTTGGGCGATTTAATTGATCGTGGTCCCAATAGCGCCCAAGTGGTTGAATTTGTCCGTCAACACCGCTATCGTTGTCTATTGGGCAATCATGAACAGATGCTGCTAGAAGTGTTGGGCAGCCAAAGAATGATGGGGGAAATGTTGCCGGCTTGGCTTTATAGTGGCGGTCATGCCACTCTCGTGAGCTATAACCACAAAATACCGCAAGATCACATCGATTGGCTGAAAACCTTGCCTCTTTACCTCGATTTAGGCGATATTTGGCTGGTTCATGCTGGGGTTTATCCCCATTTACCCCTCGAAGAACAAGATGCCACTCATTTTTGTTGGATCCGCGATGAATTCCACAGTATGCCAGAACCTTTTTTTAGTGATAAATTAATTATCACTGGCCACACGATTACTTTTACTTTTCCGGAGGTAAGTCCGGGGCAATTAGTCGCCGGTGCCGGTTGGTTAGATATCGACACGGGAGCCTATCATCCCCACAGTAATTGGTTAACTGGATTAGATATCACTAATCGTTTGGTTTATCAGGTCAATACCAAAGATAAAACCTTGCGAAAATTTGATTTAGAAGATATAACCACCTCAATTAATCCTGCCGAAGTCTATACTAAAAGAGTGCAGCCCACCCCTTAAAAATAACTGTTATTAACAAAAATATAATTCTCGGACAGGGAATGATATCAAATCCACCCAGATAGCTCAGATGTTAATTCTGGGTTGGATAACAGGAACCAGCAGCTTAGGCTATTGGGATTCTTTGATCGTAGGTTCTCAAGAGCGGTAAGTAGCTGGTTATAATTAAATTAAAAATGGATTTTAAGTTCGATCCCCCCTGCCCCCCTTGATAAGGGGGGTGCCGATAGGCGGGGAGATCCCCCCTGAGTCCCCCCTTAATAAGGGGGGCATCTGATAATTTTTAACGCCTACCTACTTAAATTGAATAAAGAATTCTCCAGCTTTCCTTCACCCATGACTCTCCCCTCGGATTTTCCCTTAGAACCACTGGCTACCAATAAAGATCCCCATCGTGATTATCGCGGACTCGATCGCGATAAACTCACCCCCATGTACCAGCATTATGTGGAGGTAAAAGAAACCTATCCCAATGCTCTTTTACTCTATCGTGTGGGCGATTTTTTCGAGTGTTTCTTTCAGGATGCGGTGATTATCTCCAGAGAATTGGAATTAGTTCTCACCAGCAAGGAAGGGGGTAAAGGTATTGGGAGAGTCGCCATGACCGGAGTTCCCCACCACGCCCTAGAGCGCTATAGTCGTTTATTGGTGGAAAAAGGCTATGCAGTGGCGATTTGTGACCAGGTAGAGGATTCAACGGAAGCAGCCGCCGAAAAACGACTCGTAGAACGCGCTATCACCAAACTGCTCACCCCCGGAACCCTCACCGATGAGGGAATGTTAAACGCAAAAAAGAATAATTTTCTAGCTGCTGTGGTGATTACCGGAGAAAATTGGGGATTAGCCTATGCAGACATCTCCACCGGAGAATTCTACACCACCCAAGCCAGCGATTTAACGGCTTTAAGCCTAGAATTAAGCCGTTTACAGCCCTCGGAAATCCTTTTTCCCATCAATGCCCCCGATTTAAACCGTATTTTGCGCCCCGGGGAAAAATCCGACCATCTCCCCCCCTGTTTACCCGATAGTTTTTGTTATTCTCTCCGTCCCCAAAATATCTTTACTCTCACAGAGGCGAAAAATCGTCTCCTAATCACCTATAAAATGCGTTCCCTAGAGGGGATGGGCTGCGAACATTTACCCCTCGCTATTCGCGCAGCTGGGGGCTTATTAGAATACATTGAAGATACCCAAAAAGCCAATCAAGTCCCCCTACAACCTTTAAAAACCTACTCTATCTCCGAATTTTTGATTTTAGATGGGCAAACCCGTCGTAACCTTGAAATTACCCAAACGGTGCGCGATGGTAGCTTCTATGGTTCTCTATTATGGGCGATCGATCGTACCTGTACAGCCATGGGTAGTCGCGCTTTACGTCGTTGGTTACTGCAACCTCTCTTAGATTCTCGCGGTATTCGCGCTCGTCAGGATACTATCCAAGAGTTAAAGGATAATCCCTCCTTGCGCCAAGATATTCGGCAAAAATTAAGGGAAATCTACGATATAGAACGTTTAAGCGGTCGTGTTGGCGCAGGAACGGCTAACGCCCGCGATTTACTTTCCCTAGCGGCATCTTTAGTCAAATTAGCCGATTTAGCGGCTTTGGTTGCTTCGGGAAATTCGCCCTATTTGAAAGCTTTACAGCAAATTCCCGCCGATTTAGAAAAATTAGGCCAGCAGGTGATAGCGCATCTGGTGGAATCTCCTCCGCTGCATCTGAAGGAAGGGGGGGTGATTCGTGAGGGAATTGATGCCCAATTGGATGCCCTGCGGCGCGACTATCAGGAAGTAATCGATTGGTTTAAGAATCTAGAGACGACAGAAAAAGAAAGAACGGGTATTAGTAATCTTAAGGTTAATTATAACAAAACTTTCGGTTATTATATCAGTTTACCCCGCAGTAAAGCCGATTTCGCCCCAAAAGATTATGTGCGTAAGCAAACTTTAGTCAATGAGGAACGTTATATCACCACCGAGTTAAAGGAGAAAGAAAATATAATTCTGACGGCAGTAGATGAATTAAATAAATTAGAATACGAGATTTTTAGCGATTTACGCCGTCAAGTGGCCGAATTTTCCCCAGAAATCCGGGAAGTAGCCACAAAAGTCGCCGCTTTAGATGTGTTGGCCGGATTGGCAGAAATCGCCGTTTATCAGGGATATTGTCGCCCAGAAATCGCCGATGGTCGTCTTATCGATATTAAAGATGGTCGTCATCCCGTGGTGGAACAATCCCTTGGGGCCGGCTTTTTTGTGCCGAATTCGATTAATTTGGGCAATCAGGAAGGTTTAGAATACCCCGACTTGATTATTCTCACCGGTCCCAATGCTAGTGGCAAAAGTTGTTATCTGCGACAGGTGGGATTAATTCAATTGTTAGCCCAAACCGGCAGTTTTGTCCCGGCAAAGTCGGCCAAAATCTCCATCTGCGATCGCATTTTCACCCGGGTGGGGGCTGTGGATGACCTCGCTACTGGCCAATCCACCTTTATGGTGGAAATGAACGAAACCGCCAATATTCTCAATCACGCCACAGACAGATCATTAGTATTATTAGACGAAATTGGCCGGGGGACAGCCACTTTTGACGGTTTATCCATAGCTTGGTCTGTAGCGGAGTATTTAGCCACGGTACTGCAATCGCGGACGATTTTCGCCACTCACTACCACGAACTGAACGAATTAGCTTCAATTTTAGAGAATGTGGCTAATTATCAGGTAACGGTCAAAGAATTACCCCATGAGATAGTATTTTTGCACCAAGTACGACCGGGAGGCGCAGATAAATCCTATGGTATCGAAGCGGGAAGATTAGCCGGTTTACCAGCTTCTGTGATCGATCGTGCCATGCAGGTGATGGGTCAAATCGAAAAACATAGTAAAATTGCCATCGGTTTGCGTCAGGGAATTAAGAAAATTAAACCGGTTAAGTCGGATAATTCCCCCTCTCTGCAGCAGTTAGATATTTTTGATGACAGTAAGTAGTCGTGGAAAACTCAACTTTGTGTCCTTTGTGTCTCTGTGGTTCACAAAAAGGCTGCATTTCACATTTGCAGAAACACCGATAATCAGCAATTATCAGTGACTCTTAAACTGGTACAAATATATGAACAATCGCGTGTAAGCATCCCACCGAAAAACTAATGCGCGGGGGGTTTGGGGGCGGCACTTCGACAGGCTCAGTGGCCGCGCCACGCCCCCAACGGGGGGTTTGGGGGGTAGAACCCCCCAAAAGCTTGGATTGAGGGAAAAAATCGAAAGTAACGCCCGATTTTAGAAGAGAGTTTTCCCCTTAAAAATCTTCCTTTTTCAACAGTATTAAAACTGTAAAAACTTTTTAACTTGTGTCCAAAGATTGGTAAAAGACTCTTTCATTTCCTCCTTAATTTTCCAGCGTTTAAATGCCTCTTCGTAGGCAATTCCTTGATTTTGGAAAGTTTTCCAAGCCGAGAGAGAAAGAGGTAAACCCATCAGCAAAAAGATATAAATTGCCCAAGAAATTGTTCCAGCACTAATTAAATTAATGATAATAAAAAAACTATTAATAATCAGATAGCGAACGGTTTTATTTTTTAGCTCCTCGCGACGAAAGCGATCGAATTCTTGCCGTTTATAACTGACCATTTTTGACTCTTGCCAGTCCTTTTCCGCCGCTTCTAAGTCTTTAACTTCAATAGCTAAATCGTCGGCAATTTCTAACAACTGTTGACGGGTAATTTCTCCCTTATCCCCTTGACGGGAGATAGCCAAATAGAGAATTTCCTGCACATCCTCTTGACTGTAGGATTGGGGAGGGAAAAAATCGGGGTTTGGCATAGCGATAGAGAAAGAAATAGGTTCCTTCTCTATTATGGGCGATCGATTTAGCGATTGACAGTTAGACGAGACAGGGAGTTTTTAGCTGATTCAACCATGCTTCTAAATCCTGCAAAGAGCGATCGGCATATTGACCGTAACGTTCCCGTTTATTGCGGATTTTTCTGGTAAAATTCGGCAAAATGCCAAAATTTGGCGGCATCGGTTGAAAATGTTTCGGTTCGGCACTGCTGATAAACTCAAATAATGACCCCATCATCGTTGTGGTTGGCAATGTCACCGTTTCTAATCCTAAAGCTAAACGAGCGGCATTAGTTCCCGCTAACCATCCCCCAGCAGCCGCAGCCGTATAGCCTTCCGTGCCGATTAACTGTCCTGCCGCTAATAGCGTCGGTCGCGATTTAAACTGGAGACTGGAGGATAATAACTGGGGAGAATTGATAAAGGTGTTTTTGTGCATCACCCCCATGCGGACAAATTCGGCCTTTTCTAACCCCGGAATCAGACGGAAAACCCGTGTTTGTTCACCCCATTTTAAATTAGTTTGAAATCCCACCATATTCCACAATTGGCCCGCTTTATCTTCCATTCGCAACTGTATAACTGCGTAGGGACGTTGATCTGGATATCTGGGATCCGCTAATCCCACCGGTTTCAGGGGACCAAAACGCATGGTATCTTCTCCCCGACTGGCTAATTCTTCGATTGGCAGACAAGCCTCGAAAAATTTGGCATTTTCTCGCTCAAAATCCTTTAATTCTGCTTGTTCTGCCTGTTTTAACTCTTGCCAGAAATG
Source organism: Microcystis sp. M144S2 (assembly GCF_020246065.1). Taxonomy (NCBI): domain Bacteria; kingdom Bacillati; phylum Cyanobacteriota; class Cyanophyceae; order Chroococcales; family Microcystaceae; genus Microcystis; species Microcystis sp. M144S2. Next base: position 32,307 of record NZ_JADBTR010000046.1, on the reverse strand, counting down.
CAGGTATTGTTCCCGATCCATAGGACAATTGAGATAGGCGGCCTCACCTTTATCGTAACGGGAGGCCAGAAAAGCGATCGATCGATCAATCGATTCCCCCAGAATAATCGGACTAGCGGCATCAAAAAAGCTCAGATAGTCCAGACCGGCAAAATTTTGCAAATCTGCGGCTAAAGCAGCACTGGTTAACGGTCCAGTGGTTAAAACGACGATACCATCCCGGGGAATTTCCGTGATCTCCTGACGTTTTAAGGTGACTAGAGGGTGGTTAGCCAAGATTTCCGTCAAATTTCGACTAAAGACCCCCCGATCAACCGCTAAAGCCCCTCCTGCGGGGACACTGTGCTGATCGGCCTGGGCAATAACTAGAGAATTTAAGCGTCGTAATTCTTCATGGAGTAACCCGGTGGCGCGATCCACTGCCATGGCACCAAAGGAGTTACTACAGACTAATTCGGCTAAAAATTGGCTATGGTGGGCGGGACTAGAGCGAATTGGGCGCATTTCGTACAGGGTCACGGGAATACCTGCTTGGGCTATCTGCCACGCCGCCTCAGTCCCCGCTAATCCTCCACCAATTACATGAATAGGGCGATCGATCATAGTTGGGAGAAAATGGCTAGAGTAGGACTATTTTAGCGTCAGTTCCGAGTCACCAAAAAAATAGGGCTGGGCTGAACGCGATCGCATGAAGATTTGGGCCGATCACAAACTCAGGTTATAATATAAGAAAGGGATGGAATATTATATTTTATCTCGTCACGGTTTTTGCTTTCGAGAAGGTGGCAACACCGCCCCACTTTCTCACCATCTCCTTCCAGATGGGCTAGTTAGCGGTTTGACTTCTATGAACACCAATTATCTTGAGGAATACCAAAAATACCTAGCCGAATGGCAGAAAATGCTTCTGTCCGCTTGGGGTAATGGTCTTCCCACGACTACACCAGTGTTTGAGTTTCCGGAAACTTTGGTTAAATCCCTCGAATATCAACAAGAATGGGTGAAATCCTACCTAACCGCCCAAGAAACCGCCACCAAAGTTGCCCTCGATAGTCAGAAACAATTCTGGGATAGTTATTTCGGTTTTGCTCGTCAGTCCATGGCTGTAATCAATAAACCAGCTTAATTAGGTATCAATTGGCTAGATAGTTCGATTGGTGACTTAACTTCCCTTAAAAAATAAAATACCTCAAATACAATCCCCTCTGGCTCTGTATTTGAGGCTTTTTTGGGTTTTATTACCTTTAGGCAATTAGGGAATTTTGGGGTTTAGCAAAAATCATCCGTCCGGCCGAGGTTTGCAGTGCAGATGTCACCACTACCCGCAATTCTCCCCCTAGATAATCTTTTCCTTCTTCTACCACCACCATCGTGCCATCTTCTAGATAACCGATGCCTTGGGTGGGTTCTTTTCCTGCTTTGAGAATTTTCAGATCCAAAGTATCCCCGGGTAAGTAGATCGGGCGTACTGCTTGGGCGAGATCGTTGACATTCAAGATGGTGACTTTTTGCAGATTGGCCACTTTACTGAGATTATAATCGTTCGTGAGCAAGGTGGCGTTAATTTCTTGGGCAAGATGGACTAATTTAGCATCTACGGTGCTAATATCCTCATAATCGGCCGGATGAATGATAATGCGCTCGGGGAATTCTTGCTGCATCCGGTTTAAGATGTCTAATCCGCGTCTTCCTCTGACTCGTTTTTGGTCGTTACTGCCATCGGCTAACTGTTGCAATTCCTGAAGAATAAATTGGGGAATGAGTATCTGTCCTTCGATAAATCCCGTGTCTAACAATTGTTCGATACGACCATCGATAATACAACTGGTGTCCACAACTTTGGTGGCGGCCGCTTGCAGGGTCCCTTCTGCCACTAGAATTGATTCCATACTATTGGGGTTAATCAGACGCAAAAAAGTGCGACCGTGGGTATCTGCTAAACTAACCCCCAGATAGGAAAACATAATACTGCCTAAAATGGCGATTATCGGCTTAATAAACGAGAATTCTCTGGGAATCGGTAGGAAGAAAATCGGGGCTAGGATCAGATTAGCAATTAACAAACCGATAACTAGACCGACGGAACGGGTTAAAATAACTTCGATCGGAGTTTGTCTTACTTGGGTTTCTAGACGACGATAGGTAGTTTGGGCAACTAAACCAAGAGCTAAACCAATAATTGAGGCAAAACCCGCTGATAACCAGCGTAAAGCTTCAATATTGCTGATTTGCGACTGGACAGCAACCGGCAGCAAGTCCACACCACTATAACCAATACTGGCAATAGCGAAGACGAATAGTAAAATTATGACGGCATCAAGCATGGGGATAATACCAGAGGGGATAGAGGGGAATGACGGTAGAAAATAATCAGTATGGATACTTTTACATTATATCCGTGGGCCTCTCCTAATTTGTGTCGGGAAAGTTGCTTTCATTCTAGGAGATGTTCTCCCCAGCCATAATACATCTTAACGAAGATAAACGAAATTATAGCCGTCAGCCTTGAATCAGTTATCAGTCATCAGATAGGAGTTACAGCGTTTCTCAGATAGATGAGGTTCGTTCTTGCATCTAAAATACTTGATTAGCAAGGCTTAGTTTGTACCTCACCTTGACGAGAAAGGCTGTATGAGTTCACTGATTACTGATTACTGTTCACTGATAACTGCTGTAATGTCCTATTTTCACCCCATAACCTCGGTTTATATTCATATTCCCTTTTGTCGTCGGCGCTGTTTTTACTGTGATTTCCCGATTTTTGTCGTCGGTAATCGCACCAATCCGGCGACTTTTCCCCCTGTGGTGGAGTATGTGGAAATATTACAAGAAGAAATTAGCCTTAGTCAGGGGACGGGGAAACCCCTAGAAACGATTTTTTTTGGGGGGGGGACTCCTTCCCTATTACCGGTGGAATTATTAAGAGCAATTCTGGATACTTTAGCCAAAAAGTTTGATTTTGCAGCTGATATAGAGATTTCTATGGAGATTGATCCAGCTACCTTTAGTTTAGAACAATTACAGGGTTATGTTAGCGCGGGAGTCAATCGGGTTAGTCTAGGAGTACAGGCTTTTCAAGAACCATTATTACAGGTTTCTGGTCGATCGCATACCGTTAAGGATATCTATCAGGCAGTGGAATTAATTCAGGGATTGGGAATAGTTAACTATAGTTTGGATTTGATTTCGGGATTGCCACAACAAACCCTGACAGATTGGGAAAATTCCCTAGAAAAAGCGATCGAACTGCAACCGGCCCATCTTTCCTGTTACGATTTGGTCTTAGAAGCGGTTACTCCTTTCGGTAAACAGTATCAACCGGGAAAAAAACCCTTACCCGATGATGAAACCACGGCGAAAATGTATGTTTTAGCCGGTGAAAAACTAGCTTTAGCCGGTTATCAACATTACGAGATTTCTAACTATGCTAAACCGGGTTATCAATGCCGACATAATCGAGTTTACTGGGAAAATCGTCCCTATTATGGCTTTGGTATGGGGGCTGCTAGTTATCTTCATCAACAACGTTTTACCCGTCCGCGCAAAAGTCGCGACTATTTCGCTTGGGTAAAAGAAGGCTGTCAGATTGACGTGGAGAAAAATAGTTTTATCGATGATCTTCTCGAAACCTTAATGCTAGGGTTAAGGTTAGCAGAAGGTGTGAGTTTACCCGCCATTGAAGCTAATTTTGGTTCGGAAATCAAAAAAGCAATTTTAGAGGTCTTAGAGCCGCATAAACAGCGTAATTTAGTGATAATTGAGGGGGATAGCAGGGTCAGATTAAGCGACCCCGAAGGTTTTTTGTTTTCTAATCTAGTTTTAACCGATTTATTCGATCGCTGGCAATAGTTAGAAACTATATTTTAAGTAGCTGGTTATAATTAAATTAAAAATGGATTTTAGCTTCGATCCTCCCTTAATCCCCCCTTAATACTAGGGTTGATTCATAGTAGGGTTGATTCATGAATCAACCCTACCCTTAATCCACCCTTGATAAGGGGGGTGTCTGACAACTTTTAACACCTACCTACTTACTAGCGATAATGGATAGCTAACCAAATACAAGGGGGATTATTGCTAGTAAATTCGACGCGATGTTTTTGGTGAGGAGGAATCAGGAGATAATCCCCCGCTTGCAGATTAACTTGGCTGCCATCTTCATAACTAATCTCAGCAAATCCCTGTAATAAAATCACCCATTCAAACTCAGATTGATCGTACCATTGACCCCGGGGAGTGGTTTGACCAGTGGAAATAATTCTTTCCAGACGAATAGCCTGACTTTGGGCCAAAATTTCCAGAATTTCTCGGTCGGGAATTAGTTCAGGTAAATCAAAAATTGAAGCTGCTATCATTAGTTATTGTCTCTTTCTGGATGAAAATCTTTAATCACCGTCGGTATTGCTGTTAAAATTTTCTCAACGATATCAGTAGGTCTATCTAGTTCAGAAACAACAATCCGAAGATCTGCTTGTGCATAAAGTCCTCGTCTTTGTTCTAATAATAATTCCAGTTTACTTTCTAAATCAGTGGACTGAAGCAAGGGACGAGAGGTATCTTTTTTTAAACGTTTAACCAAGACTTCGAGAGGAACATCTAACCAAATCATTAAACCGTGACGAAGATAACTCCAATTCATCGGTTTTAAAACCATCCCTCCCCCGGTGGCAATCACAGTTTTAGTCAGAGAGGATAATTCGGCCAAAACTTGGGTTTCTAACTCCCGAAAAGTCCCTTCTCCCTCGTCGGCAAAAATTTCCCTGATTTTCTTTCCCGCGACCCTTTCTATTAATATATCTGTATCAAAAAAACGATATTGTAACCGTCGGGAAAGCAACTCTCCCAGGGTGGATTTGCCAGATCCCATCATTCCTAGCAAAAAAACACTTAATCCCCGTAAGGAGTTAAAATCCGTTGAATTGTCCATAGTTAAAATTTAGCTGAATGTAGTCCTCGCTACTAAGGGACGATGTTTTGATAAGCATGTGGGAGTAAAAACCGCGAGATGAAATCAGAAAATCTTCTCAGAACTCCCATTGACACCGACATCGTGTCAGAATCTGGATAACCATGATACCATCTTGGTAATTAATCGACAAAATCAGCTTGATTAATCTAATCAAGTGGTGTGGGGAGTGTGAACACAGGAGTCTAAAATTCATGTCCAATCAACCAGCAAACTTTCCGGGTAACAGAAATCAACTCAAACCGATTAAAGTCGGGATTATCGGGGTCGGTAACATGGGACAACACCATAGTCGCATCCTGAGTTTATTAAAAGACGTGGAATTCGTCGGGGTGGCCGATGTCAACGTCGAAAAGGGTCTGGAAACTGCCAGTAAATACCGAGTCCGTTTTTTTGAAAATTATTTAGATCTCTTACCTAGGGTAGATGCGGTTTGTATCGCTGTCCCCACACGGTTACACCATCGAGTCGGGATGGACTGTCTGCAAGGGGGAGTACATACCTTGATCGAGAAACCGATCGCCGCTAGTATTAGTGAAGCGGAATCTTTAGTCAACGCGGCAGCCGATCACGATTGTATTCTGCAAGTGGGTCATATCGAGCGTTTTAATCCCGCTTTTCAAGAGTTATCGAAGGTCTTGAAAACCGAGGAGATTTTAGCGATTGAATCCCATCGCATGAGTCCCTATTCCCAACGCGCTAATGATGTGTCGGTGGTGTTAGATTTAATGATCCACGATATAGATTTAATTTTAGAATTAGTCTCGGCTCCCGTGGTGAAATTAACCGCTAGTGGTAGTCGCGCTGCCACTGATTCCGGTTATCTTGATTATGTCACTGCAACCCTTGGTTTTAGTAATGGAGTAGTGGCTAATTTAACCGCTAGTAAGGTGACTCATCGCAAGATTCGCCGTTTAGCGGCCCACTGTAAAAATTCTCTCACGGAAGCGGATTTTCTCAATAATGAAATCCTCATTCACCGGCAAACCACCGCTAACTATAGCACCGATTACGGTCAAGTTCTCTACCGTCAAGATGGTTTAATTGAAAAAGTTTATACCAGCAATATTGAACCTCTACACGCGGAATTAGAACATTTTGTTCATTGTGTGCGCGGTGGGGACCAACCTTCTGTCGGTGGGGAACAAGCTTTAAAAGCTTTACGATTAGCTAGTTTAATCGAACAAATTGCCCTTGATGGTCGCGTTTGGCAACAATCGGACTGGAATTATCAATATCTTAATTCTCCCGTGATTACTGCTTCTTGATTGTTTTCACCCCGATTCTTTAAGTGAGAGAATTGGGGTGAGGAAACAAAATTAGTTATCTGGAGAACTTTCCCAACATTTTTCTGAGGATTTTTTTCCACACCATTGACTTTCACAGGGAACTCCATCACCGTCTCCATCCATTTTGACATTGGGGCAATTTCTCAAGAAAAAAGTCGCTTCTGCACAGGAGGTCATCTGGGAACAGTGAGTTCTACCATCGCACCGAAACTGTGGAGAAGGAATAGGTTTTTTCTGGGGAGTGGGACGATTATTGTTGTTAGCTACGGCTAAATTATTGAGGGTTTGATTACCAGAAATTGGTGATTTTATTGATATTTGTTCGCTCAGAAAACCCAGAATTAAAATAACAATTACTTTTTTCATAAAATGCTTGCCTGATTCTCTGCTCTTATCATAGTAGCAGATAGGAGACAGGATAATAAATCAGAGTTATTCCCAGGTAAACGTTTGGGGGGGGGTCAAGCAGCCAGTGGCACTGAATCTTCCGATTATTTGTTAGTATATGGAGAAAAACACCATGAAAATTAGCCCTAACGGACAAATCACTATTCCCCCTGATATTCAAGAAAAGCTTGGGTTGTTACCCGGTACAGAAATCCAGCTGGAAGTGATTGGGGATATCTTGCAAATTCGCAAGCCTAGAACCCTAAGCCGGGGAAAGCAACTGATTGCCGCTATCCGTGGCAAAGCAACTAGCCGTCTAACAACCAACGACATCATGCAAGCGACCCGTGACTCATGACCGACATTCTGGTAGATAGCAACGTCATTCTTGATGTTGTAACCGAAGACCCGCAATGGTTTGAGTGGTCGGCTCAAATGCTCACAAACTATGCGGAGCAAGGAAATTTAGTGATTAACCCAATTATTTATGCAGAAATCTCAATCGGGTTTAATCAACCCGAGGAGGTAGAAGCAGCCCTACCAGAAGACTTCTTTCGCCGAGATTCTTTACCCTATGCTGCAGCTTTTTTAGCAGGACAAAGCTTTTTGGAATATCGTCGTCGTGGAGGTGAGCGACGTTCTCCCTTACCGGATTTCTACATCGGCGCTCACGCTGCTGTCACTGCCATGCCCCTACTAACGAGAGATGTCAACCGCTACCGAACTTACTTTCCCTCAGTCTTGCTGATTACACCTTAGACAATTCGGTTAAATAATTGGTTATTTTTTCTTGCTCATGCAAACAGTACAAAATTGTTGCATAAACTTGTTCTAAGCTCAAAGATGAGTAAGTTTTAGCAATTTCTTCAGGTGTTTTAAGTAGGGAGGCACAATTATTTGTAGGGTGGGTTAGCGGTAGCGTAACCCATGCGGGCGTTGGGTTTCATGCTTCAACCGTTCGGCTGAGCTCACGGCCGAAGCCCAACCTACGTTCTGAATTTAAAAAATAAGCTTGCCTACATATCTAAGTTATTCCCCGTTTCCTATTCCCTGTATTTAGAGTAAAATTTCCCTGTGTTGAATTGCTAATTTATGGGCGGGAAAACCTTCGTACTCGGCTAAAGTTTTCGTGGTTTCTTTTAACTTTTCAAAGCCTTCAGGGGTGACATAAGCCAAAGTGGAGCGCTTGAGAAAATCATAAACCGAAACCGCCGAATAGGAACGGGCAAAACTTCCCGTCGGCAGCACAGCATTGACTCCGATGGCGTAGGTAGCCATAGAGGAAGGAGTATGATTTCCCAGGAGAATTTCGCCAGCATTTTTAATCTTGCCCAGAATGGCAAAAGGATTACTAACTAAAACCTCCAGATGTTCCGGGGCGTACTCATTGACGAAATCGAGGGATTGCTGCAAACTATCGGTTAAAATTATGCCCCCATAGGCGGCTAAACCCGCCTCACAGAATTCCCGTCGCCAATCCGGGAGTTTTTGCAGGTATTCCTGTGCATATTCACTAGCAGCGATCGCCAAATCTTCACAGTGGGTGACTAATAAAGCTGCCGAATCCGCCCCGTGTTCCGCTTCAATTAATAAATCCAAGGCCGCTAAACGAGCATCGGTGGACTCATCGGCCAAAACTATCGACTCACTTGGACCTGCCGGCAAACCCACATCCACAGTACCGAACAGTAACCGCTTGGCCGCCGCCCCATAGACGCTGCACGGACCGGTAATTTTGTCAACCCTTTTGATATTTTTTGTTCCCAAAGCCAAAGCGGCGATCGCTTGTACGCCCCCTAATTTATAAATTTCTCTGACTCCAGCCATGCGTGCCGCCACCAGAGAAACCGGCTCCACGTTGCCCTGTTTATCGGGGGGAGTGCAAACGACAACTCTTTCCACTCCTGCCACCATTGCCGGGATGGCTAACATTAACATCATCGAGGGAAAAGCACCGCGGCCCCGGGGAACGTATAAACCCACATTGGGGATAGGAGAGATTTTTTCGCCGGCAAAGACACCGGTTTCAATTTCTGCCAGTAGTGTTTCTTCCGGCATTTGGCGACGATGTACCTCTTGAATATTCCGGAAAGCCTGTTGAATGGCAGTTTTTACTTCCGGTTCAATTAACTGAAAAGCCCGCTCAAATTCTGCCTCGCTGACTTTGATATTTTCTACCGTCGCACCTTCGTAGTCAAAACGCCGCACATAGTCCACAACGCCGGCATCCCCCCGCTCGCGGATGGTTTCTATCACCGTTTGAGCGACTTTGAGGGCGTTATCAATATCTAACTCGGCTCTTTTCTGAAGTTTTGCCCGTTCCGCGCTACTTAATTGCGAAAGTTTTAATATTCTAACCACTATTGCTGCTCCTACTGCCCCCCGTCCTCTCAAGAATAACGGGGAATCTGATCTTTCTTTTATTGTAACCTTTGGGGGAGTGCCGGCTTTTCAGTGATCAGTAAACAGTAACCAGTAATTTGTTAAGCTAAAAGCTTTATTGCCAGATTCTTTCTCTTGCCTCTTGCCTCTTGCCCCCTGCCTCCTTGGGTATAATGCAGATCATGTTTAAGCTCTCTTGCTGTTCTGTAAATGCGATCGCTCTTAGTTTATTATGGGGGGCGAGTGGTGCTGTGTGGGCAGAAACGGATTTAGACCTAGATCCGAAAATTCGGCAAGAAAGCCCGGTTTTAGAGCGTTGGTTAGAAAAAATACCCGATATCGCCGAAGATATTCGCCGCGATCCTAGTTTTCGCACTCGTATCCGTTTAGGATATGCAGAGTTTCCTTCTAGCGATAATTCCAGTGGCGTGATTTTGGGGGTAGAAGATGTGTTTTTCGGTCAAACCAGTTTAACCCTAAGCGGCGATTATCAGACGGCTTTTAACGGCAAAAGGACGGCAATAGGAGGAAATTTACAATACTATCTCCTCCCTTTGGGTGATTATGTCAATCTAGCTCCCATGGTGGGCTATCGTTACATTCAAACAGGAAATTACAGCACCGATGGGCTTAACTTAGGATTAAAGCTCAAATTAGCCCTTTCTCGCACGGGAGCCGCAGATATCACCGTTAGTCAGAGTTTTATCTCCCCCGGTGGTGATAACGAGGTGGGATTAACTACTCTTTCTCTTGGTTATGCGATTACCTCTAATTTACGTTTAGCTGCCGATATTCAAGCCCAAAATTCCCGCGCTCGTAAAGATAGCTCCGTGGGAATTTTACTAGAATGGCTGCCCTAATTAGGTTCGTGGGGGCAGCTTGTGGGGTGTAGGGTTTTACCGATTTTTGGGACGTTTGGCAAAGCTGGGTAAAAAAAGGAATTGGGAGAAAAAATTTTAATTCTGCGTCAAGGATTGTGCAAGGAGACTGGGCAACATTTTGGCATTCTGCTCAAATGCCCCTATCATGAGGTTGACTTTACTACCGATCGAGTTTAAAACTTATATAATCGTGGGTTTGAGGAGTGAAAAAAGTGAAAAAAGTTAATTTTAACGGCCAACCTTTCCATTTTATCGGTATTGGCGGCATTGGGATGTCAGCCCTCGCTTATATCTTAGCCAAACGCAATTTACCCGTGTCTGGCTCCGATTTACGTCCTACTCATATCACCCAACGGCTACAGGGAGCGGGAGCGCAGATTTTCCACCGTCAAGAGGCAAATAATTTAGCTTTATTTCATTCTCCTGGCCTTCAAAACAGTAGCCAAACAGTTCCGCAAGTAATCTGCTCCACGGCGATTAATGACCATAACAAGGAATATCAAGCGGCCAGAGACTTAGGATACCCAATTTTTCACCGTAGCGACGTTTTAGCGGCTTTAATCGCTGATTATGACAGTATAGCCGTTGCTGGAACCCACGGCAAAACCACCACTAGCAGCTTAATCGGTTACGTTTTGTTAGAAGCGGGATTAGACCCCACGATCATTGTCGGTGGTGAGGTGGACGCTTGGGAAGGTAACGCTCGTCTTGGTCAAGGTCGTTTTTTAGTGGCAGAGGCCGATGAGTCCGATGGTTCCCTAACCAAGCACGCCCCGAAAATCGGCGTAATCACTAATATTGAGCTAGATCACCCGGATCATTACCATAATTTAAGCGAAGTTATCGATACTTTCCATGAATTCGCCCATCAGTGCCAGATTTTAGTCGCTTGTTTAGATTGTGACACGATCGCCGAGCATTTCCGTCCGACAATCAGTTATAGTCTCGATCCCGAAAAAGGTGCGGATTACACCGTCAGCGAGATTATCTATGAACAGGGAATGATGAAAGCTTCCGTCTGGGAAAAAGGCAGTTATCTGGGACAAATGGAAGTGAAAATCCCGGGGCAACATAATATTAGTAATGCTTTGGCAGTGGTTGCCATCGGACGTTATCTCGGTTTAGAATTTGCCGTTATTGCCGATGCGATTGCTACTTTTGCCGGAGCAAAACGCCGTTTTGAACACAAGGGAGAGGCAAACGGCATCACCTTTATCGATGATTATGCCCACCATCCTAGCGAATTGTTGGCCACGTTAGCGGCGGCAAAATTGAAGGTAGAAGGCAAACAGTACCAACGTTCGATCGCTATTTTCCAACCCCATCGCTACAGTCGCACCACTGCCTTTTTAGAGGAATTCGGCTCCGCTTTCAGTTCCGCCGATGTGGTAGTCTTAACGGATATTTATAGTGCCGGGGAAGTGAATATCAATCACGTCACTGGGCAGCAAGTGGCTGAACAGGTGAGAAAACACCATAAAAACGCCTACTATCACCCCGAATTGAGTTCTTTAGGTCAATTCCTGCTAGAAATTCTCCAACCAGGGGATCTGGCTCTGTTCCTCGGCGCTGGCAATCTCAATCAAGTTATCCCCGAAATGCTCTCTCATTACCGCGAACAATTAGCAGTTAGAGTATAGGATTCAGTTATCAGTTATCAGTTATCAGTTATCAGTTATTATGTTTACTGATTACTGATTACTGTTCACTGAAAATGCTCCCCAACCCCTAAAACCCTATGATTAAATCCTCTGTTTCTCTAGCTGATTTCACTTCCTACCGGGTGGGGGGAAGAGCGCAATGGTATGCCGAACCAGTTAATCTAGAGGAATTAAGAGAAGTGTTCGCTTGGTGGCGATCGCAAGATTTACCCTTGACTGTTTTGGGGGCTGGTTCAAATTTACTAATCAGCGATCGAGGTTTACCCGGACTTGTCCTCAATACTCGCCATCTGCGATCGAGTTGTTTTGATGCCGAAACTGCTACGATTACAGCAGCGGCGGGGGAACCCCTGCCAAAAATAGCTTGGAGAGCGGCAAAAAGGGGCTGGAGGGGCCTAGAATGGGCGGTGGGTATCCCCGGTACGGTGGGGGGTGCTGTGGTGATGAATGCGGGCGCACATACCTCCTGTGTGGCGGATCGATTAGTGCGGGCGCTGGTATTAAATCCCGATGGTCAGTTAGAAACTTTAAGCAAAGAAGATTTAAATTATAGTTATCGCAGTTCTTCTCTGCAAGGGAATCAACGTTTAGTTGTCGAAGCCACATTTCAGTTAGAAGCTACCGATAATTGCGAGGAAATAATGGCAATTACTACCCATAATTTACGCCATCGCAAAAATACCCAACCCTATGATCGTCCTAGTTGTGGTAGTGTTTTCCGCAATCCTAAACCGCAATTTGCCGGGGCTTTAATTGAGGAAATGGGATTAAAAGGTTATCAAATTGGTGGGGCGCAAGTATCAGAATTACACGCTAATTTTATCCTGAATATTGGTTCAGCAAAAGCCTCGGATATTCTGCGTTTAATTCGTCATGTGCAGGAACAAGTGTTCGATCGCTGGTCCCTCTGGTTAGAACCAGAGGTGAAAGTTTTAGGGGAATTTGACGGGATTTAACTATTTTTCTCGATAACGGTTGAACTCAGCCGCGATGGGCTGGAGTGCGACAGCAGATATTTTTATAATCCTCTAGAACTGCAATCTGAATAATTGCCTCACGATTAGCATTGACGTTACCTATAATCATTGAAATAAATTTGCCCCAATCAAACCGACTCGATGAACTGCTCGATGTCCGATTCTTACGAACCAAATTTGAGCATCGGTCAATCGGGCTAAAAGTTGATCGAAAGCTGTGAGGCTGTCTTTTGCCACTTCAAAAACCCCTGTTTCAATGTTGATTGCTACAATCTTCCCATGATTGCCCTCCTCGACTTGGGGGCGCACCTGAGATTGATAAATATCATTAAAATCTATTGGTGGAGCGGTAGGAGCCACATTAGGGAACGCACCCTACAAGATTGCGATCATACTATAGCGTTTCTGATTCACAAGAGGTACATTCCCGATCCTGAACAGCTTAATCAGCAAAGGTTTAAGTGTGCCGCACAGATGCGAGAACCGCTATAACAGTGGGAGCAGTGTAACGGTCTAGTTATGCCGTCTTCGCTTGTGAGGTTAACTTAAGCAGTTCATTAAGCTTATTTTTTAAGTTTTGGGATGCCATAAGCGGATTGTAGACTTCTCCTGCGTAGGGTTGCCAAACATAACTAGAACTAAAGGGGCGCAATACTGACAATATTCCTAGCTCTTGTTCGAGTGGTTTTGCTAAAACCAGTCCTGGGATAGATAAGTTAGATGATTCTTCGATAAGCTCGCTGTAAGTTCTAAATTCATCGACTTCAACACCAACCAGTGCATAACGGAATGGGGGAGCAAATCGTAGGGACTGATATAGTAAGATACCTAACTCTGTCATTGAATATGCACTTTCAGGGCTGTCTATTCCCACTTCGCTAAGATTACTTGGTGAAACACGACACCACCAATTTTCTTCTATGTCTTGGAATATATCTGTGTGACACTGGCAATGGCGACCAGTTGACAGCAACCATGATATTCCCTCAAAATGCTGAGCAAATTTATAGGCGTTGCTCTCATCCGAACCACATTCTGCCGATAGACTAAATATCCATGCCATTTTGATAGCCTCCCATTGTGTGTATGCCACTAATCAACCTTTTCCCAATATTTTTGGGTGTTTGCCAATGCTGCCTCGTACTTTTCTAGAGCCATTGTAACTCTTGGCATGATGCTAACGTGAGTCGGGCTATCTTGGACAGCCTGTAAATCCCCTGTGATATGGCTATCGTCAATTTGCCATAAAGGGTCTTTGCCAGTTCCACCAAAACTGGCAGGTTTGCGAAATGCTGGTAAACCTTCAATGGATAGGGCAACAGACATTCCCTTTGTGTCCTTAATGGCAACCGTTACAAGATCGCCATGCAACTGACGCTGTGGCTCTGGTAACAAATAGCTTTGTTCATCTAGGCAACCTACTGGCATTTGCTGAATGTTTATATCGATATTAGGTCTAACCCCTAATAATCTGGCACTACGACCAATTTTGGGTCTGTCGTTTTGCTCTGCCATGCCACGATAGTAGAGTTTCGCCATCACCCACTACTTGTATTTTACCTTTAGCTTCATTGTACCTGAAGCACCAACAATAAACTCAATTGGGACACCATCAACGTCTGAAGATAGACCAACACCAGCTTTCTGAGACATTGTAATCTCTATTTCATCAACACCATTTTCTTTTCCTGCTCGAATAATGTCGATCGCTACTTTTCTTTGTTCTGCAATCTCTTTTTCGTTAGCACCTGATGTAAGAAGGGAAATACTGTCCAAAACAAGTGCTACTGGAAGCGCCAAAGGCACCATTGCAAGCTAACTATTCTGCGACAAGAAGGTAAGCGCTTTATGCCGTTTTTCTGGCGTTGTGATGTCAAACTCGTTGGATTCACTCATACTCATTGGCTGGGTTCTATATAGCTATCGATTAACGAAGTGTTGGAATACAAACACAGAATATCACGCCCAAAAGCGTGTTAGCCAGATTAGCCTACTGCTAGTGGAGCGGTAGGAGCCACATTAGGGAACGCACCCTACGCGATCGGCGATCTGCTATGCAGTGCCTTCGGCATCGCACTGGGGTGTTGAGTCCGTCGGCTGCAAACCCTGGTTAGACAACTGATAGCCGTTTGACTTTGATATTGCCAATTGTCTGCTCTGCTTGCCATAGATCGTATTGCATTTGCTGATTGAGCCAACTTTCAGGAGATGTATCGAAAGCTTTCCCTAAGCGAATTGCCATTTCGGGGCTAATACCTGCCCTACCATTTAAGATGGCAGATAGGGTTTTTCGACTTACACCCAATGCTTCAGCAGCCTCAGTCACAGTCAGATTCAAAGGTTCGAGACAAAGTTCTTTAAGAACTTCACCAGGATGTGGTGGATTATGCATTTTCATCAGTGGTAGTCCTCAAGATCGACATCACAAGCATCAACACCGTCAAAGGTGAAAGTGATCCGCCAGTTTCCAGATACTCTCACCGTCCAGGTTCCTTTACGTTGCCCTGCCAGTTCATGAAGTACCAATCCGGGTAAGTTCATGTCTTGCGGTGAAGTTGCAGCACTGAGACGAGCCAGAATCAGCCGAATTCGTTGGGCATGATTTGCCTGAATGCCTCGGGTGGTTCCCGATTCAAAGAACTGCTCTAGTCCTCGATGCTTGAAACTGACTATCATCCATTAAGTGTAACCCATAACGTTACTGGTTACAACCCAACGATAAAAAAATAACGCCTACTATTTTCAATATATCTCGTGGGTGGTGCGTTACGACTACTGGACTATTGATTATACGGAAACTTTCCGTATATCTCGCCCAAAAGCGTGTTAGCCAGATTAGCCTACTGCTAGTGGAGCGGTAGGAGCCACATTAGGGAACGCACCCTACAAGATCGGCGATCACACTGATTAGCTTTCGTCGGTCGGAGTGCATTGGGGTTGTTATGCCGTGTCACCAACAGATATGATGCGCCAGTCACCTTATGGAATAAACAACCGACCAGCCCCCATATAGTCTTGGATATCGATCACAATTTCTACAAGCCTTTCAACGCAGCGTTCTCGATAGTCAGATTCATTGACCCTATCCGGATCGCCAATCGTAATGATCGGAAATGAAGTCGGTTGATTTTCTTCACGCATTACTTGTTCCAACGAGTCTTCACCCTTCGCATTCCGGTTTGCCGTAAGTAAGAGCATCCCGTTGGTTTGGGCAAATCTCCAAACTACTCGATCATTGCTGTCTGCGGGTAAGCCAACGTCTTCAAATGTCCTCAACCGAATTAGAGCGAGATCTAATAACCCGCTAACAACAAGACTTCCAGAGATCAGAATTGCCTGCCGATTCAAGTTGTAATCAGCCAGAACAATCATTGCTTCTTCGCTTCCCGCTTTGCTCTCCGTTCCTGAAGTTTAGCTCTAACCGCTTCATAGCCTGGACGAGGAGGAGTAGCAGCGATCCGAGCAAAACGTTCGCGATTCCTCTCTTCCCAAAATTGTTTAGTTTCTGCGGCAGTCTTTAAAATCTCCTGATACTCTGCTTCCACTTCTGTTCGATGTGTTTCAATGTAGGAAAGGGCAGCATGAATCTGAGCATCTGTAAGATTGAAGGCATCACGAATAAACTTGGGTGGATACTGAGCTTTGAGATAATCCATTACGTCATACAGAGTAATACGAGTATCCGCAATTGTAAGCCCTCGCTCTGTGCGGATTATAGCTGTTTGTCCATTCGATGCCAGTGCCATAGCAGTCTTAGCTTTTAATCATTTAATTCCATAGTAGCGCACAAAAAAAGCAAGGGGAACCAACGCCCCCTAACGACTGATTCACAAAATCCTTAATCCTCAACCCAGACCTTCAAAATGTATTTCAGCCTCGTTCCTTCATCTAGCCAGTAGTGAACTCCAACATCTGGCAGTTCAGTATCATTTGTGTGAGCGTCACCCCGTCCTATGCCATCATCAAAGGGAGTAATACGGTGTTTGGAAACCTCTTTGTGGAATTCCACCCGTGTTATTCTTGCTCCGGTGCAAGGAAATTTATCGTCTCCTCGCTTGCCAAGCATACCAGATTCGTAAGTTCTCGAAACATCAACTGCTAGTCATTCAGCCATAATAAACCTCCTTTTTTGCTGTAACTTTTCCGTATATCACGCCCAAAAGCGTGTTATCCAGATTAGCCTACTGCTAGTGGAGCGGTAGGAGCCACATTAGGGAACGCACCCTACAAGATTGCGATCATACTGACAGTGGGAGCAGTCTAACGGTGGAGTTATACGCCGTTGGAAGCAGGTCTTCGATCATTACACTTGAATGATATCAAAGCTTTCTTTGTTTGTAATCCGATAAAACAGGAAATCTGAATCGATTGTGAGAATTTGCCGATATCCTGTCTTTTCAGCTACCAAGACCAGGGTTGCATCCGCCAAGTCCATGGGGCGATCACGGTATTGCTCCATCAATGCCAACAAACGACTGTAATCACTTTCCTGAATATCGTAAACCACCAGCAGTTTGTCTAAAAGAAGCTGTCCCAGTTGTTTTTGCATTTGCCAACCACCCCGATGCAGCGCAAGGTACATGGCTTCGGTCAGGCATGACCAAGTTGTTAAAAGGGGCGTTTCTAATCGGAGGACTGCGTTTTTATAGGCGTTATGCTGAGACTGAGTTCGATCTACAAGACAAAGTAGGACTCCGGCATCGCACAGGATCATAGATCTAGTCCTTGTTGCCGATATTTTTTGAGCAGGAGTTGCTGATAGTTGCTGACTGGTTGAAGTGGCGTTACGTCTAAATGATCCACCGTCTCAAACCATTGTGACCATCTCTCGACAATTTTTTCAGCAGTTTGGCTGGTATCAGGTTTAGCTTGATGTTTGTGGATAATACAATCAATGAAGTCACTCACCTCTTGCAAGAGTGGCTCGGAGAGTTGGTGCAATTTGGCGATCGCAGTATCACGAGTTGTCATAAGAACTCCTCTATACAGTTTTCTTTATTGTGAGCGTAACGTTAATCGCGTTTAGTTCCTAAGCTATCACGATTTTAAATTGCTGGTTGATAGGAGAGAACAGGGAACAGTACAGGGATTGCCGGGGATTTAGCTAATTTGAGAATAAGTCTTTTAAATGCGCGACAGCTTAACTCTTCAGATCGCGGAAAAGATGATTATGTCGTAACAAAACGTAAAAACTCCTATCTCATCAGATCAGTAAGTCATTTTAGCAGCCTAACTATTGATTATACGGAAATTTTCCGTATATCACGCCCAAAAGCGTGTTAGCCAGATTAGCCTACTGCTAGTGGAGCGGTAGGAGCCACATTAGGGAACGCACCCTACAAGATTGCGATCGCTCTGCAACACGGTCGTTAGATCTCGTCCGCACTCTTCTAACTTCCAGCATTCAACATCAACGCATTTTGCATATCAGTTCAAGTATTCGCAACAGAAGCGTAGAATTCATCAATTTGAGCATTGACTTCTCGACATCTCTGTATCAATGAATCTAGATTTTCCAGACGCTTGTTCTTATTCAGATATTCTCCTTCTTTTAGTCGTTGTTCTAATGAGTCAATTGAGTTAGATAGGGCATCAATTTCATTATCAATTATCTCAACTAGAAAGCCAACCCGACTATTGATAAACTCATCAGCCTGAACACGGTATTCACGCACAATCTTCTGAGCGTACTCAGGAAACTCTGTCATCATCATTTCGCGTCGCTCATCACGTTGTTTGACTAATTTATAGCGCCCATAAAAAGCACCAATTAGAGCTGTAGCAAGAATCCCCAACCCAACAGGAGTAGAACCCACACCTAGAAGCGCAACAACCTGAGGCAGGGAAGTAGCAGCACCAACCCCTGCCAGTACAGTCCAAGTTCCCCAGGTTTTGGACATAAGGTCTATAGTATCCTTAAATGTCTTTGTTTTCATATCCTCGTACTTCGATGCAAGGCGCTCCTCAACCTTTGCAGCAGTGATATCAACTTCTTCTTTAGAATTTTCTTCTACAGCTTTTTGCTGCGCAGTTAAGGCTTCTTCTAGTAAATGGTTCACAAGCTCATTAGTTTGGCTGTAGAAAGATTCCCAAGAACTTACCCACCTTGGAATAAGAGACTTAGAACTGCGACTCATCCACTCCCTGACCAAGATGACTTTCTCAGTCTCAATTTGATGAATCTCTTTTTCTTTCAGAACATCACTCATCTTTATCTTCTCATTCAGCTTTTCTTTCAGAAAAGCAACTAAATCATCAGGATCACTGCCCGCAAAAGCCCGCCTTATTGCTACTTGACCAAGTTCCCTCAACTCTTTCTCAACCATAGTCTTTTTATCAATTAGTATTCTACGTTGAGCCTTATAACCAATAATTACATTTCTAGCTTCTGTTACTGGCGTTGATTCGGACAAGTACCTCTGCCTTATATCATGAGTCAGTCTCAAAAGAAGCTTTTGTGCTTCAGATGCAAGCTCAGCGAGGTGCATTGGACCGCTAGTATTTTGGAGATAGTCATCAAATCTTTCTCGAAGAAGAGCCATTCTACTCTCAACTATGTACCTCTGAGAATTCTCATGAGACTGAGCGGAAAGGGCTATCCCTTTTGCTTCAAGCGCTGGTGATACAGGAATGAATCCCTCTCCTATAAATGTACTATCTGCCCGACCCTCCACTAGGAAGTTTTGCTCGAGGAACTCATTGTTTGCATCACGAACGTCTTCCCATTGAATCTTTCCACTACCTGTATCAATATCCCATGCTCTATCTATCTGAGTCAGAACAAAAAATACGGGCTTTCCAGTAAGCTTGTGATGGGTATAAACGTCTCCTAGAAGTTCTAAATCTTTTTCATCGAGCGGCTTGATTGCACCAGCCACATAAGCAATACAATCTGCCTGTTGAACGAAATTTCGGATTACCCCTTCATAATTAGCACCAATAGCTCCAAACCCGGGTAAATCGTATATTCTTGCTTTCATAATTGCTGAGCTAACACCAACCCTTGCCGTCCGGACGGTTCGGGTTCTATCTTTATTTGTGAGACGTTGGGATACTGCATTGGGCAAATCTGTAACGTATGCCTGAATTATTGCAAGTGTTGCCGGAGTTTTCTGCTCCCAAACATCTGAACCTTCAAATAGAACAGCAAATTCATCTGCTTTTCCAGAAACAACAGGCTCTACAGCTACAGGGCAATTACTAGTGTGACGGGGAGAAGTGGGAAGCAGAGGTGCATATTGATCTCGCCCCTCGCGTTCATACCAATCAACCTTTTGATTTAATCCGCTAATCAGAAAGCTCTTTCCTGAAGAAAATGCTCCAAAAAAAGCTATACTCAGAAGCTCTGACTTTGCCCTGTCTTGAAGCAATCTAAAGTTTTTCCCGCCATAGCCATTTTTAGAAATTAGACTTTCTTGGCCAACTTCTTTAAGCAATTCTTCAAAGTTTTTTGTAATCATTTCTAATGAGTTCATTACGCACTCATAGGAGCTACGTAATGCAACAAACACATCTTGTTCTTGCAAAATCTCTTCTTCCACAAACAGATCTCCTCTAACAATAAGAATTTGCTTAAGGTCAAAAGGTACACAATTAAGTTTATCCGAACCAGAGAATCAGCGATCTAATCTTGAAAACCAGTATAGACCAGTATAGCGCCCTAAAGCAAGCCCTGTAACCCTTGAACTCGGTAATCTAACATCCGAAATGGAATTTCCTCCTTATCCTTGCTCTTGAGATTTAGGGGTTACTTTCAGAATGGGGGTCGCGATCGCATCCTGCTTGTCAGTTGGCAGAGTTTTTCATCGTGCGATCGCTTGCTCAAGTCGCTTAGTCAGATGCAGCACATAAGATATAGCAATTTTGTAGGGTGCGTTAGGCGGTGATAAGCTTGGAATGAAAAAACAAAATTAGTAATCCGCCGTAACGCACCAGTTAAGTATTATCAAAGTTCTCGTCAACCAGAAGCTTAATCATTCTTGCTGCGCTGCTTTACGCGCAAGAAGGCGATCTCGCAATCCCTGGGGGTCAAATCTCCCTTGATTGATTACCGGAATCTCCTGTGCTTGCTGTTGTCGCTGTTGCAAGTAGGATTCTACTTCCGATTGGTGCTTGAGGTAAAAAGCGATCGTGGCGTAAACGTCAGCTAGGTTTAGTGATGGGTAACGATTAACGATTTCCTCTGCTGTCGCACCCTGATGAAATAAGGTCATAAGCATTTTCGTCGCCGTGCCTAGAATTTTCTTGTCTAGTACAGCATCGCTACCATAGCACGATCGATTTAACTTGACTAGGAATGGATAAAGGCAAATAATCAATTAATCGATCGAGATCAAGACTCAATGTCTGATAACTTGTTATTGGTGGGGTAGGAAATCACCTAAGTCACCCTGTTGAATTATTGATTGTCACTAAAAATGTTTAAGCGATCGCTTTTCTTGCCCCTGTTAATTTTATCCCTTAGTTGTACGCTGCTTTTTAGTGCTTGTCGTCAACAAACAGCTAATAATCCTCCGGCAACGACCAATAATAATTCAGAAACTTTAAAACTTTTGTATTGGCAAGCACCGACGATTTTAAATCCCCATCTCTCCACGGGATTTAAAGACTCAGAAGCGAGTCGTATTACCCTAGAACCTTTGGCTAGTTTCGATGAAAAAGGGGAATTAGTTCCTTTTTTAGCGGCAGAAATTCCTACTATTGAAAATGGGGGAGTTGCCCGGGATGGTAAATCGGTGACATGGAAGCTAAAAAAAGATATTAAATGGTCAGATGGTACTCCTTTTACTGCCAAAGATGTCATCGCTACCTATAATTTTATCACCAATCCGAAAACTGGTTCCACTAGCGCCGGCAATTATGAAATAGTTAAAAGTGTAGAAGCGATAGATCCCCATACGGTTAAAATAACTTTTAAGCAAGTTAATCCCGCGTGGTCATTAGTTTTTGTGGGGACAGAAGGGATGATTTTACCAGCACATCTCTATGAAAAGTATAGCAATGAAACGGCACGCCAGGCCCCCGCTAATTTATTACCGGTGGGAACTGGCCCCTATAAAGTGGTAGAATTTAAACCGGGAGATACGGCGGTTTATGAACCAAATTCTTTCTTTCGAGAAGCGGATAAATTGGGTTTTCAAAAAATAGAATTAAAAGGAGGAGGTGATGCCACTTCGGCGGCACGAGCGGTTTTACAGACACAGGAGGCGGATTATGCCTATAATTTGCAAGTGGAGGCTAAGGTTTTAAGTGATTTAGAAAAAGCGGGTCGGGGTCAGTTAATATCTAGTTTCGGTTCTTTGATTGAACGAGTTTTATTTAATTTGAGCGATCCTAATCAAGCTACTCCTGAAGGTGAGAGGTCTAGTATTAAGTTTCCCCATCCTTTTTTGAGTGATGTAAAAGTAAGAGAAGCTTTATCTTTAGCCGTTGATAGAGATACTATTGCCACGCAGCTTTATGGTATTACTGGGAAAACAACTCCTAATTTTATTGTGATGCCATCGGAATATAATTCGCCCAATACTAGCTATGAATTTAATCTAGAAAAGGCTAATAAATTACTAGATGATGCGGGATGGAAAGATAGTAATGGTGATGGCACTAGGGATAAAAATGGGGTAGAAATGAAATTAGTTTTTCAAACCACTGTCAATCCTCTCCGTCAGAAAACCCAAGAAATTATCAAACAAAGTTTACAAGCGATCGGGATAGGAGTAGAATTAAAAACTGTTGATGCCAGTATTTTCTTTTCTAGCGATCCTGCTAACGATGACACGGTAGAAAAGTTTTATGCTGACCTACAAATGTACACTACAGGTAATAATAGTCCCGATCCAAAAGCCTATTTTAAAACCTTTACCTGTAGCGAAATTCCCCAAAAAGCTGATGGTTGGGCCGGGGATAATTATGCTCGTTATTGTAATCCTGAATACGATAAATTATGGCAAGCTTTTAGTCAAGAATTAAACCCAGAAAAACGGAGAGAAATAGCGATTAAAATGAATGATATGTTAATCAATGATTTTGTGATTATTCCCCTAGTTCATCGTGCCGATGTGGTGGCAATTAGCAAGAGTTTGTCGGGGTTTAAATTAACTCCCTGGGATAGAAATACTTGGAACATCAAGGACTGGAAGCGTAGTAAATAAATGCTCAAATATTTTCTGAGAAGATTATTATTTTCGATTCCCACTCTTTTAGCTATTAGTATGGTGGTTTTTGGCATTTTGGCCCTAGCGCCGGGGGATCCGATGGGAGAATTTGCAGCTAATCCAGCTATTACGGAAGCGGTGCGAGAAAATATTCGCAAAAGTCTCGGATTAGATCAACCGCTTCCCGTGCGTTATGTCAAGTGGTTGTTAGCATTTCTTCAAGGAGATATGGGCTATTCTTTCACCAGTCGCAGCCCAGTTTTTACCCTCATTTGGCAGCGTTTACCCACAACTCTCTGGATTGTCGGTATTGCCTATATGTTCGGGGTTTTAATTGCTTTTCCTTTAGGCGTAATTTCAGCAGTCAAGCGCTATTCTTGGTTAGACAAAATCATCTCTACTTTTTCGCTACTTGGCTTTTCTTTACCCACCTTTGTGACGGGATTATTATTAATTATTATCTTTAGTGTGCAGTTAAACTGGCTACCATCTTTTTATAACAGTACCCTAGAAATCAGTGATTTTAATAGTTTGATCGAGCAGGTTAAACAGTCAATTATGCCCGTAACTGTATTAAGCTTATATCAAGGGGCGATGTTGATGCGTTTTGTGCGTTCTTCCGTAACTGAAGAAATTCACCAAGAGTACGTTAAAACTGCCTTAGCCAAGGGACTAACTAATTTTTCTGTCCTCACTAAGCACATAGTTCGCAATGCTTTAATCCCCGTTGTCACCCTGATTGCTCTTGATATTCCCTCAATTTTTACCGGTGCTTTAGTCACAGAACAAGTGTTTCGTGTGCCGGGTATCGGTGCTTTATTAATTGATTCTATTTCCCGCAGTGATACCCCCGTAGTGATGGCGATTACCTTTATCTATGGGATTTTAATTGTTATCTTTAACTTAATTGCCGATTTAACCTATAGTTGGCTCGATCCGCGAGTCAGATATTAACTATGAACATCATGCGATCCTTACACACGGCGATTTTAGTCACCGATCTAGAAAAAGCTGTTAACTTTTACGAAAATGTTCTAGGATTGACTAGAATTGATCGCCCTTTTCAATACGATGGGGTTTGGTATCAAGTGGGAGATTATCAAATTCATTTAATTGTCGATACCAATTATCAAAACTACCGTCCCAATCCCCAAAAATGGGGACGCAATCCTCATATTGCCTTCGCTATTGATGATGTGACAGCCATGGGTAACTATCTAGAAAGTCAAGGTTATACAATTCAAATGAGTGCCTCGGGTAGAAAGGCATTATTTGTCAGCGATCCCGATGGTAATATCCTAGAAATGAGCCAAATTTAGCCTGAAAAATTCCCCGATATGTTAGACCAATTACAGACTCAACTCTATCACCTTGAACAATACGCCGATCGCTTAGTGACTTC
This sequence comes from Microcystis sp. M144S2, assembly GCF_020246065.1. Classification (NCBI taxonomy): domain Bacteria; kingdom Bacillati; phylum Cyanobacteriota; class Cyanophyceae; order Chroococcales; family Microcystaceae; genus Microcystis; species Microcystis sp. M144S2. The sequence goes on along the minus strand of NZ_JADBTR010000046.1, from coordinate 8,208 downwards.
CCAACTAACTCACCTTAGTTTTGTCAGTATTGCCGTGATTTTTCTAGCCGGTTTACTCACCAGTCTTACCCCCTGTATGCTGTCGATGTTGCCGATTACCGTCGCTTATATCGGGGGTTACGAAAATCAAGGTCGTTTAGCGGCTTTTTGGCAGTCCACATGGTTTTCCCTGGGATTAGCCACCACCTTAGCGGGATTGGGACTAATTGCCGCTACTTTAGGAAAAGTCTATGGACAGGTGGGGATCGGTTTACCAATTATCGTCAGTGCGATCGCTATTTTGATGGGGTTAAACCTCTTGGAATTATTACCCCTGCGCTTCCCCTCCCTTGGCGCTACCGATTGGATTACCAGCGATTTTCCCCCGATTTTGCGGTCTTATCTTCTTGGTTTAACATTTGGTTTAATCGCCTCTCCGTGTAGTACGCCAGTTCTGGCAACTTTATTGGCATGGGTGGCAAATACGGGAGATTTAAGCTTAGGAGGGGGATTATTGTTATCCTACACTGCCGGCTATGTTTTACCCCTAATTATCGTCGGTTCTTTTACTGCCTCGCTGAAAAGCTTTCTTTCTCTGCGTCAATGGTCCGGGTGGATTAATCCTGTCAGTGGGGTTTTATTAATCGGTTTTGGAGTTTTTTCTTTATTATCCCGTCTGCTGTGATGGTGGAGAGTTATGATAGATAATTGGCTAGAATTGCAAAACTTTTAACTATGACTATATCGGAAACTTCCTCAAATTTAAAGAATAGACCGCCTCAATGGGGACGTAAATTTATCCAGACTATTGCCGATCTGCGATTAGCAATTATCCTCTTACTTTTAATCGCTATTTTTAGCATTTCTGGGACGGTAATCGAACAGGGTCAATCTCTATCTTTTTACCAAGCTAATTATCCTGAGAAACCCGCTTTATTTGGCTTTCTGACTTGGAAAGTTTTATTACTATTGGGATTAAATCATGTTTATAGCACTTGGTGGTATCTATCATTATTAATTCTCTTTGGTTCCAGTTTAACCGCTTGTACCTTCCGACGACAATTACCCGCTTTAAAAGCGGCCAGAAAATGGCAATTTTATCAACAATCTCGCCAATTTCAAAAACTAGCTTTAAGTGCCGAATTAGAAACCGGTTCCCTAGAATCTCTCACACCTCTATTAGAAAAAAAAGGCTACAAAGTTTTTCTAGAAAATAACAGTCTTTATGCTCGTAAAGGTCTGATTGGTAAAATCGGTCCGATTATCGTTCATGCAGCCATGTTAATTATTTTAGCAGGGTCGATCTGGGGAGCGTTAACGGGGTTTTTCGCTCAAGAAATGGTAGCTAGTGGCGATAGTTTTCAGGTTAAAAATATTATTGAAGCTGGACCCTTATCTAAAAATTCTCTCCCTAAGGATTGGGGGATTAAAGTTAATCGTTTTTGGATTGATTATAGTCCTAAAGGTGACGTAGAACAATTCTATTCTGATTTGTCGGTGATCGATAATCAAGGAGAGGAGATTGATCGCAAAACTATTCAAGTTAACCAACCTTTGCACCATAAAGGGGTGACTTTTTATCAAACCAGTTGGGGGATTGCCGGGGTAAAAGTACAGGTGAATAATAGTCCGATCCTACAGCTACCGATGGCTAGTTTAGACACCAAAGGTAATGGACAAATCTGGGGAACTTGGATTCCGACTAAAACCGATCTTAGTGAGGGAGTTTCTCTTTTAACCAGAGATTTACAGGGTACGGTAATTGTCTATGATGCTAAGGGAGATTTAACCTCTGCTGTACGAGAAGGAATGACGATTCCCATCAATGGAGTTAATCTAAAAATAGTCGAATTAGTGGGCAGTACAGGTTTACAAATTAAGGCAGATCCGGGAGTCCCGATCGTCTATTTAGGTTTTGCTTTATTGATGATGGGAGTAGTAATGAGTTACTTTTCCCATTCCCAAATTTGGGCCTTACAATCTGGCGATCGCTTTTATATTGGTGGTAAAACTAATCGCGCTCAAGTCAGTTTTGAACGGGAAATAATTGATACTATCGAAATGTTAAAGTTAAAGTAGAATTGACGTTAATCTGGTGTCGTTTCCCGATAAAAAGTTCTGTTTATCTATCTTTTGCCTTTTGCCTACCCTAACCAAGAACTTAATTTTGTTCAATCACTTATATGCCAGAATTGCCAGAAGTAGAAACGGTGCGTCGCGGATTAAATCAAGTTACCCAGGGCAAAAAAATTATCGGTGGGGAAGTATTATTACAGCGTACCCTAGCCTATCCTAATTGTGAGGCAACTTTTCTGCAAGGAATTGCTCAGACTACGATTACCAATTGGCAGCGCCGGGGCAAATATCTCCTCGCCAATTTAGATAATGGTAGCAGTATCGGGGTTCATCTGCGTATGACCGGACAATTGCTCTGGGTAAAAGATACCACTCCCCTGCCGATTCATACGCGCTTACGCTTCTTTTTTGCTAATCAGCAAGAATTGCGCTTTGTCGATACCCGCACTTTCGGGAAAATTTGGTGGATTGCCGCCGATAAAACCCCAGAAAGCGTGATTACTGCTCTCAAAAAACTGGGACTAGAACCCTTTGATCGCAATTTTACCCCCGATTACCTCTATAGTCACTGTCAAAAAAGTCGTCGTCCGATTAAAACTTTTCTCCTCGATCAAAATGTGGTGGCAGGAATTGGCAATATCTACGCAGATGAAGTTCTTTTTAAAAGTGGTATCCATCCCCAAACTGCTGCTAATCTCTTGAAAATTGAGCAAATAGACTTATTGACAAAAAACATTATTTCTGTCTTGGAAACTGCAATCGCTGAAGGCGGCACCAGTTTTAGCGATTTTCTCCACGTTACGGGAGTTAATGGCAATTATGGCTCGATGGCCTGGGTTTATGGTCGTACCGGCGAAAATTGTCGTCTTTGCGGTGCAACTATTGCCAGAATTAAATTAAGTGGGCGCTCGGCTCATTTTTGTCCCCAATGTCAAGTCTCAACAGTAATTAGTAAACAGTTGTAAGCTGATAGCTAGATGGTCAGGTCACGGAAATCGATGCAAAGTTCACTGAAAAGGATTATCATCGGGGCGAGTTTTTTTCTCGCTACGGTAGTCGGGGCAACTATCGGTTATATGGCCTACGGTTGGAGTTTTCTCGATGCCGTTTATATGGTGATTATCACCATATTTGGGGTAGGTTTCGGGGAAGTTAAACCGATTAACACTCCCAGTCTGAGAGCTTTTACCATGTTAGTTATCGTCTGTGGGACCACCTCGGCCGTTTATGTGGTGGGAGGGTTTTTTCAGATGCTCACCGAGGGAGAAATTAACAAAGCTTTTAGCGATCGCCGGATGAATAAAGAGATGGAATGCTTAGAAAATCACGTCATAATCTGCGGTTTTGGGCGCATAGGACGCATTCTAACGACTAAATTGGCAAAAACCGCCCAATCTTTTATTATCGTCGATAATAACCCTGATCGGATTCGATTAGCTCAGGAAAAAGGTTACATAACTCTTAATGGTAACGCCACCGATGAAAGTATTCTCCAAAAAGCCGGCATCGACAAAGCGCGAGTTTTAGCGACGGTGTTGCCCGATGATGCCTTAAATGTCTTCATCACTTTAACCGCAAGAGAACTCAGTCCGCAACTATACATTATCGCCAGGGGAGAATATCCCAGCACCGAGAAAAAATTAAAACTAGCCGGAGCCGATCAAGTGGTTTTACCTGCTACCATTGGAGCAGAGAGAATGGCCCATTTAATCACCCATCCGGCCGCAATCGATTTTTTACAGGAAGATGAAGGTAGGCGCAATCTTAACGAATTATTAGCCGATATCGACCTGCAATTTGAAGAATACTCGATTTTAAGCGATTCGCCCTTTTTGGGACAACCCATCAGTCAGATGGAAGTGCGGGGACAGGGTGCTTTTATTATCGTTGCTGTCCGTCAATTTGATGGTCGTGTCATCGCCCATCCCGACAATTCCACCATTCTACAGCAAGGCGATACGGTCATTTTATTAGGTCATCGGGGCGATGTTCCCAATTTTGCCCGTCGTTATGCCTTGCGTCGAGAAATGCGCTATCGGGGGTCTTCTTGGTAGGATAGTTACCCAGAAAAAAGTTGAGATTTTCTGGAATTAATTTCGCTACCGATGGAGATAAAACTAACTCACTAATTATCTCCAGGGACAGCTATGAAATTAACCTATCGCGGCATTCCTTACGACAAAAATCCCACTGCCACCGTTGCTTCCAGTCCGATGATTTTAGGCTATCGTGGTGTTCCCTATTTAAAAAACCGTGATGTCGTTCAAACCATTGAGAAACAGGTAGCCGTTACCTATCGCGGTCAAGCCTATCATATCATGCAATCTCTAGCTTCTTTGCCCACGGAAAGACCCTCTTTAAGTTTTTAACTTCTAGTTCATTTTTCAATCAATCTCTTTTAAATATTGTCAATTAATGATCACAGCAATTACCTTAAACGGTTTTTATCTTCCCTCTTGCTACAAGGGGGATTTTTTACTTGTTTTGCCAGCAAGGAATATATCTTCATAGTTAACAAAATTAATTACACATATTTTTCCCTTCCGCAGTTCCGCAGTTCTGGTGTTCCCCCTTTCTGGGGTGTGAATTTAATTTTGTCGAACTGCTGATAGTTATCAGTTTTTTGTAGAATAGGGAGATTGAGAAAACGAATACCTGCCCCTATGACAAGATTTCCTTTGACTGGTCGCTATTCTAGTTTATGCGTCTTGCTCACTTTATTCTGGTTAAGCGGTCAATCTTTACCGGTGCGAGCAGAAAAAATCTATAGTCCCGTCCCCCTCATCCTCAATAAAGAAATTAACGATACTCTCACCGACAAAGATATTCCCACGGGTGAGGGGGGGTTTGCCAGAGATTATACCGTAGATTTGGAAAAGGACGATCAGGTGGCCATCGATCTGAAATCGGAAAACTTTGATGGAGTTTTAATTCTCCTGGCCGACGATGGTTCCACTGTAGCAGAAAATGATGATGGTCCCGATGGTGGCACTAATGCTCTCCTCTTTGCGCGCATTACCGAGTCGGGTAAATATATTATTCGGGTGAGAGCTTTCGGAGAAACCGGTGGGGGAAAATTTACCCTGAAATTAACCCGTTTACGGGCCGTGGAGGGCAAAAATTAGCTAATTATTGTCAAAAAAACCAAGAATAGAGCCTCTGTCCACTCCACCACCGCACCGTAGGTATCGCCGGTGTGACCGCGAAGACGACGATATAACCAGTAACCAGTAAGCAGAGCGAGGGCGATTCCGGCACTAATGGCGATTATTCCCCAGCTTAGACCACCAAATAGGGCGATTAACCCCCAAATTACTCCCCCACAGTCCCAGGGCAGACAAAAAGCCACTTTATGAAAGGCTCCCTTACCGGTGGGTTTGAGGTAGGGATAAAGAGCGATCGCCATTACTTGCCCCCAACGTCCCCAAATTGGTGCTAAAATTAGAGCTAAGGCTCGATTATCGCTTAAATCAGTCAAAGCGGCGATTTTTAGCAGCAAAACCATGGTCACGGCCATGACTCCAAAGGCCCCGGTAACACTATCGGCCATGACCAATAAACGACGCTGGGGGTCGGTGACAGCTAAACCATCGGCCGTGTCACTAACTCCATCAAGGTGTAGTCCTCCCGTTAGATAAACCCAAACCCCCACAAGGACAACCGCACGAGTCAGGGGTGGCATTCCCAGACCAGCTAGAGTTATATCGAGCAAAACCAAAATTAAACCCAAAAATAAGCCCACTAAGGGAATCCATCGGGCAATTCTACCAAAATCCGGCCAGGCAATCGGAACCGGAATAATCGTGTAAAAAGCGATCGCACCTAAAAATGAGCGAATTTCTTGACAAATGAAGTTAAATATGGTAGTCAATCTCCCCAAAATTAGATTCCGGTATGGCAGCTTTTCTCATAAAGATGAAGTATAACTTAATTTTGTATCGGCGACCCTGTGGGATTTTCAAAACATCTGAGAACACCTATAATAATTCGGTATAATACGGTTACTTGTAATTTTATAGGAAGAGTTCTTGCGATCGCTCTATAGGAGAGGAATATACGGAAAGATTTATTAAAAAATGTGTATTTGGCGTGAGATACGGAAAGTTTCTGTATAATATGTAGTTGGCTCAAGGGATGAGGTCGAGTTGAAATAAGAAAGACGATCACAACCTAAAAAAGTCAACACTGTTTGGAGAAAGAAGAAAACATGGATTTTTTGATCGGACAGATTCTGCTTTTTGCAGGGGATTTTGCGCCAGCAGGCTGGGCATTTTGTGACGGATCTAAGCTACCGATATCTGGCTATCAGGCGCTGTACTCCATACTTAGGACCAAATACGGAGGTGATGGATCCAAGAGTTTTGCGTTGCCTAAATTGCCTACTGTCAAGGATGTTGATGGCGACGGAGAATCACGATATATAATTTGTCTGGAGGGTATATATCCATTTCCGGAAAATCCAATTCGGGAAAAATAAATTCAGTGCGATCGCCGATCTTGTAGGGTGCGTTCCCTAATGTGGCTCCTACTGCTCCACCAATAGATTTTGGGGAACACACCATGCAGATTGATTGCAGCTGTGAGTCTAAGTGCGATGCCAAAGGCACTACGTGGCAGTACGCTGATCCTGTCGGTTGGGTTGGCGGCTGTTACCCAACACCCTCAAAACCAAGATTAAATAAGGTAGGATAGAGAGCGAAAAGATATTCTAGGTTGCCGTTAATGGAAGCGTCTATATTGAAACAAGTATTTTTGGGCATTTAACCGCCAGACCCACTGACAATCTGATCGTTGCTGCTAATATCAAGATCACCCAAGATTGGTGGAACGAACATAGTAGCTCATTTACGCTTTACGCATCAGAGATCGTTGAAGATGAGGCAGCTAAGGGAGATCCGATAATCGCCGCTCAACGGTTAAACTTGTTACAATCCCTAATGCTTCTCGAACTTACAGAAGATGCGTTTGAACTTTCGCAAGCGTTTCTGACTCAAAGCAATCTGCCCCTAAAGGCATCTAACGACGCTTTACATATGGCATTAGCAACCGTCTATAACTTAGATTATTTGCTAACATGGAACTGCAAGCACATGGCAAATGCCCAAATTCAGCGTAAGCTGGCTCAGATTAGTTCTGATCTCGGATATATATTGCCAGTTATTTGCACTCCTTATGAGCTTATTGGATATAACCTAGAGGTTTAGTCATGTATAAAAATGAAATTCTCGATGAAATTCACAAGTATAGAGAAGAATACGCTCAATCGTTTCAATATGACTTAAGAGCTATTTTTAATGACTTAAAGCAGAAGCAACTGGCTCATAAAGATAGATTAGTTAGGTTGCCAATTAAGCGAGCGTCTAATAAATCACTGCACCCGACCGCCGGCTAAAGCATTCAATGGAACCGCTAAATCTATAGTGCGATGGCGAAGGCACTGCGTAGCAGTACGCTATCTCCCTAGGGTGCGTTCCCTAATGTGGTTCCTACTGATCCAGCGATCGATTTTGGGGAACGCACCATGCACATTAATTGCAGCTGTGGGTTTAAGTGCGATGCCGCACCTAAAAATGAGCGAATTTCTTGACAAATGAAGTTAAATATGGTAATCAATCCCCCCAAAATTAGATTCCAGTATGGCAGCCTTTCTCATAAAGATGAAGTATAACCTAATTTTGTATCGGCGATCCTGTGGGATTTTCAAAACGTAAGAACGCCTATAATAATTCGGCATAACACGCTTATTGTAATGTTATAGGAAAACTTCTTGCGATCATTCCATTTGAGAGTAATATTCAGTGCGATCGCTGTCGCTGTATTGCGATCGCCGCTTATTGAGGCTGTGCCGACACTGTACCGTTGAGTCAGCGAGTAGCGGAGGTCGAGAGAAATATAATAGAGTTAAGTAGCTGGTTATAATTAAATTAAAAATGAATTTTAGGTTCGATCCCCCCTGCCCCCCTTGATAAGGGGGGTGCCGATCCCCCCTGTCCCCCTTGATAAGGGGGGTGCCGATCCCCCCTGTCCCCCTTGATAAGGGGGGTGCCGATCCCCCCTTAGTCCCCCCTTGATAAGGGGGGTGCCGATCCCCCCTGCCCCCCTTGATAAGGGGGGTGCCGATCCCCCCTGTCCCCCTTGATAAGGGGGGTGCCG
>NZ_JADBTR010000045.1:0-11579 GCF_020246065.1 Microcystis sp. M144S2 | reverse complement strand
AGTGGAAGGAATTAATAATAAACTGAAGGTGATTAAAAGGAGAGGCTATGGATTTAGAAACTTTAAAAACTTTAGTCTTAGATGTTTATTAAATTGGCATTTTGCTAGTTGATTTTACATGGTAAGTTCGGAAGAACCAAACTTTTTTAAGCTAGTAGGCCAAGTTTTTTACCGTTGTCTCGGACTCAAGGAATCATCTTCTGTCCTATACTCTTCGAGACAATCTGAAGTGGCTTGGTGTCTTGGCTGTTTTGCTTTAACTTTTAGTTCATGTAAATAAATGTAACAATATTTTTGCAAATTGTAAAGAAGAATTGACAAAATAAAACTTATATGAGTTATAAGCTGAGTTAATATTTTTCGCTGATCGAAGCTAGGGAGGTAATATATAGGGAGATTGGTTCACTAGCGTGACAAGGTGTACCCAGAATGTCCTATTTGTTTTTGTTACCACTGCTCACCGCTGCCTTGGCTGCCTATTTCTGGCAGAAGTCCAGCGATGAGATCGCTTATCTCGCCAGTGCCGCCACGGTAATCAGTTTAGTGTTGAGTCTGGTTTTAGCTCCTTGGCAGATTCAGCTATTAATTCTCTTGACAGTTGTGATTGTCGTCACCTTTTTATGGCAAGGACGAGAAGAGCAGAAGAATGTCCCCGTCCCCACTCCAGAAACCGCTGGCGAGAAAAAGTACCGTGGGGCCGCCTATATGGAGCAAACAGTCGCTGAGGCTCCTGTCAAGGAACGGGGGGGTAAATATCGCGGTGCGGAGGTTAAAATCACCAATAATCCCACGGTGGCTAACCCAATTCGCTCCTCATCTCTCAAATATCGCGGTGCTGGTTCGGCAAACAAGGATCAGTAAGTGAGTTATCAGTTATCAGTTATCAGTTATCAGATTTGAGTTTTAAGTTCACTGATTGGGTGCATCTTATATTTGTGATTTTGGTGAGCAGCAGAAGTTATTAAAAGAGGGCGAATGCAATTCGCCCCTACAATAATATTATTGAGATGCCCCCACTTCCTACTTCCCACTTATCTACTGGTCTTGGATATACGGCTGATTATTCTTGAGACAATTGTAGGCTTTTTGTAGTTCGATTCCCAGATAACCGATATGTTCGGGAATGATTGCGGGATTAGTAGCTGCAAGCTCGCGGATTAATTTCAGGGGATTTTTGCCTTGATAACAGGCGACAATTTCCCCACTGCCGGGGGTAGTTTGTTGGACGAGAATTTGTTCTTTTTCCACGGAAATCAAAAAGTTACCGCTAGGGTCAAAAAAATCGCGCTGATTGACAATTTTATCGTACTGGGTGGCGATTAATCGTTCGACATTCTCCCAAGTATCATCGTATATATGGGCCGATTGGCTAATAGTAATCAATGGACCCATTGATAAATTGTAGTCAGAGTGCTTGCTAATCTCATCCCTAATATGTTGCTGTAAAGCGCGCAATCCCATGGCATTTGCCGGCCAAGCGGCAAACATATCATTACTTCTAAATATTGCGGTGAGGGATAATTCATTTTCCACCACTCGCACCCAAATATGATTTAAACAGGGACTACCTCCCTTTTCGTGGTCTTTCACATCCCAGAGGGACATAACTGCACTGGCTGCGTCAATTTCTGAGATTAATTTATTGATAACCTGTGCAATTTGGTCTCGGCCAAACCAAGAGCGCAATCTTTGACCATAGGTGTATTTAACTCCTTCTGTACAGGGAGAATCATCGAGAATTTGTCCGATATATTCGGTGAGAAAAGGTCTATCTATAGGCAAATAATTAGGTTCGGGAAAGTAAAAGTCTGGGGGTTCATCGGTGACAACGGCCATTAGGTCAATTAATTCTTGCCATTTACCATCATATCCTGTCGGTCTAATTGTGCCGGTGGTTTTAATCTTTTGGAGAATTTTTACCCAGGTTTCGGCAATAGTTTTTCCTTCAATGCGATGACCGTATCTTGTCCCAGGTAGCAAAGAAGGAATATTTTCTAAGAGGGGAAAGATTAAGGGTTCTCCCCAAGTTGGTAAGGGAGATTGTTCTGCATAACTTTTGACGGTTTCAATCGCTTCTGGGATGGATTTAACCGGTTGATATTGAATTGATTGACGTAATTTTTCGAGAGTTTCTCGGTCAATTTCTTTGTCAATATATCCCGTGATAGGAGAATTAATTAGCCAACATTCTCTACCTGTGTCACTTTTTCCTAACTGGAATCCTTGACTAAAAAAGTCTAGCAAACACTGACAGCTACCGGAGTTTTTATCTTCCTTAGTCGCGTTGAGAATAACTAAGTATCTAACGTGGGGATTTGCGATTAAGTTTCTCAGCAGGGGACTAATTCCTCTGGTGGGACTATAAAGATTACCAATTACTGCGTATTGGTCGGGATTTAAATGTTTAGCAAGGGACTGTTTTACTGTCCATCCCGTGATAATTGCCGTTTGGCCGTGACCACAGATTAATTGATTAGGTTTATAGTGGGGTTGGTAGGTGAATTTTGTTAGTGAGCTTTGACACTGAGCGTGTCGAAGTGTTGTCGAACTAGGGGTGGTTTCTATACTGAGCATGGATTTAAATTAATCGGTCAAGATAATTAATAATATTTTGGTGAAGGTGTTCTATTGTATCATTGCCATCCAGTTGTAAACAATTATCTTTATATTCTTTAAATATCTGGAGAAACATCTGACGAACTTTCATTAATTTTTCTTGTTTTTCGTACACTTCTGTGATGGCTCGGTTTTTAATTCTTGCCAGAGAAATATCGGGAAGAACATCGATATAAATGACTAAATCGGGATTGGGAAAATGTTGATTTAACTGCCGAATAAAAGCCAATTCTTCGGGATTATTGCCATTGTAGGCCAGGGAAGAAAAATAATAACGCGTAGTGATAACGTGGGTTTGTTCTTGGTGAATAAGTTTAAAAACACCATCGTGATCATTATATAAGTGATAATGGCGATCAGCTGCAAACAGATAAGCCATTTGTCGGTCAAATTGATTTTGATCTTTGATAGAAATAAGATTAGTTTGCATTATTTCTCGAATCAAACGACCGATGACTCCCTCGGAAGGTTCCGGACTTAAAACTGCTTTTTCCCCTCGCTTTAAAAAATATTCTTGTAAGAGTTTTGCTTGGGTACTTGTTCCCGATCCATCAATACCTTCAAAGACAATAAATTTCGCTTTCATAATTTAATCTTCCTTCTCAATCTAATTATCTAAATAATTGTTTTAGCCAAGTTAACCAAGATTTTTTTGGGGGGATTAATTCCGTCATTTCTCCGATAATCTCTCCCATACTTCCCCAAATATAAATATTTTTATTGAGGGATTGTATGGTTAAATTTTCTTGTAAAGCTAAACTGATGATACCGATCATTTCTGCCGCTTGATTACCGACTATTTGCGCTCCCAGTATTTTACCATCTTGTCGGTAGATTAACTGACAAAATCCCGTGGCTTCTCCCCAGATTTGCTGTGAGACCATATTTTTGATGGGATAGTTCATCATCTTTACCTCCTTACCATAGCTCTCCTGGGCCGCTTTTCCAGTTAAACCCACCCAAGCAATAGCCGGATCAAAAGCAATAAATGAGGGAATTTGATCGGGATTAAAGTTAAATTTTTCTCCCGTGAGCAGATGCTTGACTAACCCAAAAGCGGCCCGATGATTTAAAGTAGGATCGGGATAATTATTTCTGAGCAAATTTAGGGCATAAATGCGGGAATTATCGGTTTGTAGTTGCTGATTAACCTTGATTAATCCTTGCTCTAGTTTAACTCCCACCGCAGCCAAATTTAACCCCTGTTCATTGACTTGATAATTACCGGCAAAAATCAGATCATCAACTTCGATAACACGATTACCTAATTGTAGCCATTTTTGACCCTCGATCGCTTTCACTTGACTAGGACAATAGCCGGGTAAAATCTTAATTCCTTCCGCTTCTAAAATGGCAGTAACTAAAGAGGAGATTTCCTGATCAATATCCGGTAGTAGATAACTATCCTCGATAATTAAGCTAATTTCTTTCCCCAAACGTCGGAGAATTTGGGCTAAACTCACAGCCATGCTGCTGTTGCCAATAATCCCTAAATGTTGTCCCAACTTGTCTAAATTTGGCTCTTGCCAAAGGGTTTGAGCGGTAAAATAATTAACATCATCTAAGCCGAAAATTTTCGGGACTTGCGGAGAAAAATCCGGGGCGATAAGATAGTGTTTAGCCAACAATTGCCGACCGTTAACCACGAATCCTAAATGGGGCAGCCGGACAAATTCCCCCCCACCCAGGATCACGTCTATTCCTTCCGTGGCTAATCTTGCCAAAGAATGATATTTATTAATAGTTTTATCCACTTCCTCTAACCATTGCCGCAACCGTTGCCACTGGGGATAAACGGCCGTTTCTTGCCAATGATTCAGCAGTTTATAGAGATGGATAATTTGGCTGTAGCCCTTGCTAAAAATGTCCTCAGATGCCTCTAAATTGTCCCTAGAAGGCTGTTGCACTAAAGCCACCCTTTTTTTGAGGTGAACAGCCAACAAAGCCGCTTCTATCCCCGCAGGAGTGGCACCGATAATTACTAAGTCGTAAACCACAAATATAAAGTAGGAATCAGGAGACAGTATTCAGGAGTCAGGAGACGGTATTCAGGAATCGGAAACTTAAAACTCAAATCTGATAACTGATAACTGATAACTGATAACTGATAACTGATAACTGATAACTGATTACCGGCGCCGGTCTTGCAGTTTTTTATAGACATCTCGCAGGGGGACTTGATGATAGGCGAGGGCGACGAGGGTATGATAAAAAAGATCGGCCACTTCTGAGGCAATAGCATCGCCATCATTATCTTTGCAGGCCATGACCACTTCTGCCGATTCTTCGCCGATTTTCTTGAGAATTTTGTTATCTCCTCCGGCCAAAAGTTTACAGGTGTAGGATTCCGGATGAGGCTCGTCTCTGCGATCGCAAATTACCTTAAACAATTCCGAGAGGGTGTCGGCCGCTGGCGGTGATTTTTGCCAATTTACTTGATGAAAACAGCTTCTTTCGCCAGTATGACAGGCGATATCACCGATTTGCTCAATAGTCAGTAGGATAGCATCACTATCGCAATCGTAGCGAATTTGACGCACCTTTTGGATATGGCCCGAGGTGGCCCCTTTGTGCCACAATTCTTGACGAGAACGACTCCAATACCACGCTTCCCCGGTGGTGAGGGTTTTTTCGAGGGATTCCCGATTCATCCAGGCCATCATTAACACTGTAGCATCAAGATAGTCTTGAGCGATCGCGGGTACTAAACCCTGGGGATTATAAGCGATCGCGTCGAGGGGAATAGCGGAGAGTAAAGAGGACATCAGTTTTTCGCGGTCAAGAAATATGGTGGGACAAATTGCCCAAAGCTTAATTATATAGCCTTGAGGAATTCCCCTAAATGGCCGCACAGAATTACACTTTACGGTACTCTAATTTTTCCCACCCTAGGGGCGAATTGCCTTCGCCGGACAATGCTTGAGCTTGTTCAGAAAAAATTATCGAAGGGAGGGCAAAAATTATCGAAGGGAGGGCGTACGCGATACGCCCCTACAGAAGTTGATTAAAAACAAAAATCAGGTCTTGACTTGCGTTAGAATCAATACTTAAGGGAAAAGCTAAAAGCTAGAAATCCCCCCAGGGCATCTAACCTTTAGCTATTCTTGTTCAACGTCACAGTTATCAATGTGTGCAAGACATTGGTAACTGTTATTTTTGTCTCTTCAAGCGGGAAACCATTCCTAAACCACCCACTGCCAAAAGTCCGAGGATAGTACCCGGTTCGGGAACTTTGGTTTGGTGGAAACTATTCTCGAACGAGAATATCTCGCCACCGTTGGACGTGTAATCATTCGTGACTCGTAATGTTTGCGGATGGCCCAATACGGGGGCTTGTGAACTAGAACCGTTGATGCTCTGTAATACTACTGGGGCTGTGCCTCCCACAAAAGTTGCCGTCAGGGATTCGGCGGGCGGATCGAATCCACCTACAGTGGAGTCCAGATCGACTGCGGAGAAAGAGAAGTTGGGATCCGTGATAGTCACATCATAAACGAGTTGGAACCCAGCAACATTGCTACCAGGCAAAAAATCGTAAGCAAAGAAGTAATCACCACCCATTAAGTCGGCCTCGACCAGATCAAACTCACCCGGCGCTTCTGGAGCAGTCGGTAGCCCTGTATCGGAGACGTAAGTGAATATCTTGTCTCCGCATGTGAGAGCCTGACCTCCTCTCCATGCGCTAAACGTAATATCGACACCACATCCCGTGAGGGCGTGTGCAGAAGGAGCGTTAACGATACCAGCAACGGCAGCGATGCCGATCGCTAGAGAGCCAGAAGCAAAGGTTTTGGTTAATTTGTTGGTTGTCATCATAACTGAATCATCCAGCCTTAATTGTGTGTACTATAGCCATCAAAAGAGGTCAGGCAAGCGTTAAGCTCGCTAATAACTTTTTTATTTAACCTGACAGAACTATAGCGAAACTTTTCAAAAAAAACAAGTGTTTTAGAGATTTGTTTGGCAATATTTATCTATTTTTTGTCCAATTTATAGGAGTTTTTCTTGAAAATAACTACCCAAAAATTGACAAATATACCCAAGATTTTTGGTGAAAGCTGGACAAATAAACAGGCTCTAGTTTTAAAAAATATCTCAAATTGTTACAAAACTTAATCAAGAGAGGGACAATGTATAAAACTTAACAGTTTTGATCGTTAAAACTGGAATTGCATCAGAATTAAGGGACCCGCACTTTGATAATGTACCTTTTGGGCGAACGCAGTTCGCCCCTACATTGTGGACAAAATCCGTTACTATCGCTCAGGTTTGCTGATCACCCTAAGTAGGGGGAGAGCCTTCGAGGGTCCCCGCACGATAGCCTTGATAAGGGGGGTGTCTGATAATTTTTAACGCCTACCTACTCATCTCTATCTAAAGGGGTATGACTAATTTGTCTCAATCATCTAGACTCACCATTGTAGGGTGATACCAATATAAAAGTGGACAACCGACTGTCTAAAATTGGACAACCTTACTTCGATAAATTTCTTTAATTAAAACCGAGTTCTATACTATGAATAACCTCATCACTATTCGAGAAGCCTCCGATTTGCTTGGAGTTAGCATTAAAACCCTCCGGCGCTGGGAACAACAGGGTAAAATTGCCTCAATTCGTACCGTTGGCGGTCATCGCCGATTTCGACGGGGAGATATCTTACAATCTGCACAAGAAACTGGATTTATTGTGGGCTATGCTCGTGTTAATCGACCTGAACAAAAACTACAATTAGACACCCAGATAAAAGCGTTAGAAGACTTTTGTAGTCAGCAGGGTCAACCCTTTGAAATTATCACCGATATCGGCGACGGGGTCAGCCACAATCACCCTAATTTTATGCGTCTAGTGAAAATGATTTGTCACGGTGATGTGAAATCTCTAGTTTTAACCTATGCGGAAAGTGTTAGTCGCTTTTGTCATGATTTTATTTTGGGTTTGTGCGGTATCTTCAAAATCCAAGTCATTCTCCTCAATCAACCCCAGGAATCCATTGCAGCTGAGGATTTAGTGGACGATCTGCAAGCCCTCGTCACCATCTGTTACAATCGTCTCTACCCGCTACATAACCCGGATCATCGGCAATTGGTGGAATACGTAGGGGCGCTTAAGAATCTCCCCCCGGCTTAAAATTGTCCTTGGCGTGGGTTTCTCCTCCCTCTTTGTTGGCTGTCTGATGCCGCCTCTACTGTTCCCCGAACAACGGCCAAAAATAGTAATATTTTAGATGATAAAGAGAATATGATCCCCCCTTGCCCCCCTTAAAAAAGGGGGGAAAACCAGGAAAGTTCCTTTTTCCAAGCTGGATTGAGGGGGATCAAATTGGCTGACGGCTATAATAACTCTACATTAACGGCAGATGAAACTAGAAACCACGGCGATTAAACGGATTCTTGATGCTAACCTTGACCGCGCTAGAGAAGGACTGCGAATTATCGAAGAATGGTGTCGTTTTGGCTTAGATAATCCCGATTTAGCCCAAGAATGTAAAGAAATGCGCCATCAATTAGCTAGTTGGCACTCGATCGATCTTAAACGACATCGGGACACAGCTGGCGATATCGGCACAAATTTAAGTCATCCCAGGGAAGAAATCCGGGAGACTGTCGAGGGACTGCTGCAAGCAAATCTCGCTCGCGTACAGGAGGCTTTTCGGGTTTTAGAAGAATACGGTAAACTCTATGATCTGGAGCTAGGGATAGCCTGTAAACAGCTGCGCTATCGGGTTTATCAGCTAGAGAGTAAACTATTAATCTCTCCACCTCTGGAAAAACTAAAAGCATCTCCCCTCTATTTAGTCACTTCTCCTGCCGAAAATCTGCTAGAAATCGTCGAATTAGCCCTAAAAGGAGGTTTAAAATTGGTGCAGTACCGCCATAAAACCGCCGCTGATACCATTCGTTTAGAAGAAGCCGCTAAACTGTGTGAGTTATGCCACCGTTATGATGCTTTGTTTATTATGAACGATCGCGTTGATATTGCTAAGGCGATTCATGCCGATGGTGTTCATCTCGGCCAACAGGATCTACCGATTTCCCTAGCGCGGCAATTTCTCGGCCCGACGGCAATTATCGGCCGGTCCACCACTAATCCCCAAGAGATGGCCAAAGCAATCCAAGAAAAGGCCGATTATGTGGGAGTCGGTCCAGTTTATGCCACCCCCACCAAGGCGGGAAAAACTCCCGCAGGATTGGAATACGTCCGTTACGCGCGGGAAAATTGCCCTTTACCCTGGTTTGCGATCGGTGGTATTGATAGTAATAACATTAAAGAGGTTTTAGAGGCAGGAGCGCAACAGGTAGCTGTAGTCCGGGCCATCATGGAAGCGCAGCACCCCGATGTGGTGACACAACAATTATTAGACCAATTAAAGTAGGGTGTGGGGTGTGGGGTGTAGGGAGATAGGGTGTGGGGTGTAGGGTGTGGGGTGTAGGGTGTGGGGTGTGGGGTGTGGGGTGTAGGGTGTGGGCTTCGGCCGTGAGCTCAGCCGAACGGGTGTGGGGTGTGGGGAGAATAAAGCTGCCTTTTGCCTTTTGCCTTTTGCCTTTTGCCTTTTGCCTCCTGTCTCCTGTCTCCTGACTCCTCCGATTAATTCATTTGTTCGTATCCAAATCCATGTCAGAAATAACCTTGCAAATCAACGGCAAAACTCAAACCTGTTTACCCGCAACTAAACTACCGCAAATGCTAGAAAATTTGGGCATGAATCCTCGGTTAGTTGCAGTGGAATATAACGGGGAAATCCTCCATCGTCAGTATTGGGAAAACACGGAAATCAAGGAGGGGGATAAATTAGAAATTGTTACTATTGTCGGGGGGGGATAAAATAATCAACAATCGACACTTGAGGGAAAAAACTTGTTAGTTATCGGTTTAATGAGTGGCACATCGGTGGATGGCATCGATACCGCTTTAGTGGAGATTAGCGGTACAGTGGAATCTCCACAGGTGCAGTTATTAGCAGGGGAAACCTATCCCTATTCCCCCCGATTACGCGAGACAATTTTACAAGTCTGTGGGGGAGAAAAGCTATCTATTGAAGCTTTAGCCAGCTTAGATGATAACATCGCCGCAGAATTTGCCCAAGCCGCCTTAAATATCCAAAAAGAAGCCCCAAAAGCCCAATTAATCGGCAGTCACGGTCAAACCGTTTTTCATCGACCCCCCGAAAACGATCGCCTCGGTTACACGGTACAATTAGGACGGGGAGCAGCGATCGCAAAAATTACCCGTATTCCCACCATTAGTAATTTTCGCGCTGCCGATATCGCCCAAGCTGGTCACGGTGCGCCCCTAGTGCCGAAAATTGACGCTTATCTGCTTTCTCACCCCACCAAAGCCCGCTGCGTCCAAAATATCGGCGGTATTGCCAATTTAACCTATCTACCCCCTCGACAAAGGGAAAATTGGCAGCAAAAAATTTTCGGTTGGGATACCGGCCCCGGCAATGTTCTTATCGATTTAACCGTACAATTTTTGAGCCAAGGCCAACAAACCTACGACCATAACGGTCAATGGTCGGCCCAGGGTCAACCCTGCTCCGAATTAGTTCATAAATGGCTACAGGAGCCTTATTTTCAACAATATCCCCCTAAATCCACCGGCAGAGAGTTATTTAGCCCCGCCTATCTAGCCCAATTGCGCGAGGATGCCCAAGCTTATTCCCTCAGTGATGCCGACTGGTTGGCCAGTTTAACCGATTTAACCGCCATTTCGATCGCCCATAGCTATCAAACCTTTTTGCCAGAAATGCCCGCGGAGGTGCTGCTCTGCGGTGGTGGCGCTCGTAATGCCTACCTGCGCCAACGACTCCTAACACATTTGGGGTCAAATGTCAAGCTTTTGACCACCGATGAGGTAGGATTAAATAGCGATTTTAAAGAAGCGATCGCTTTTGCCCTTTTGGCCTATTGGCGCTGGCACGATTTCCCCGGTAATTTACCGAAAGTCACGGGAGCAAAAGAGGCGGTTTTATTAGGAGAAATTTATCTATGAGCAGCATATATGAAATATTTTCAACAATTCAACGCCAAAGGGTCAGCGATGGGCAAATAGTGCCAATTTTAAGCGATTGTGCCGATTATAAACGTCTTTTAATTCTTGTTTGGCCGCAATTGGGAGATTTTGATAGTCTCGAATACGCTTGGTGGTTAGAAAAAGAGGCGGCCCTTTGGCAAAATGCCGGGATTACCATTCGTGCCATCGGTATCGGCGATCGCAATTCAGGTTTAAAATTCGCTGAATATACGAAATTTCGGCAAGATTGGCTTTTTGTTGACCCCAAAGCTGAATTACACAATTTATTAGGACTTTATCGCGGTTTATCATTAAAATTACCCAGATTTTCTCCCGGACAAAATGCCTGGTTAAATCTAATTTTGATGTGTGCGGGTGTGGGTAGTCCGGGGACTCTGGCCGAAGTGCTGCGGGGTTATCTTGGCGATCGCAAAGCCCCCCAATTAATTGCCGAGGAGGAAACAATACAAGCGCGGCCTTTACCAGCTTTCCGGGGTTCCCTATTCAATCTTGCCGGGGGTCAAGGTTTTCAGCGACCTTTTGAATTAGCCACCCTGAGACTCCGCAATATGAGTCAAGTTTTGGGCAATTGGTCAACCTATGTCCCCGATGGTAGTTATCTCACCCAACGGGGAGGGACTTTTTTATTTGATAGTCAAGGAAATTTACTCTATGAGCATCGAGATGGAGGTATCTTGGGCTTTGCTGAGAATATGAGTTATCCTCTCGCTTTTTTGCGGGATTAAGCTTTTTTCTTCTCCATAAGATTGATGAAATTAAGTAGGTAGGCGTTAAAAGTTGTCAGATGCCCCCCTTATTAAGCTGTCCTTTAGTCACATCTTTCTTAACATTTCAAACCTTTGTAGCACAAGGCTTTCAAGACTCGGTTAACAATTTGTAATATTCCTTGTTGACACCCTTACTGACAAAGAAAAAACTGAAATCAAGT
>NZ_JADBTR010000044.1:0-69220 GCF_020246065.1 Microcystis sp. M144S2 | reverse complement strand
TAGACCTCTTGCATAAATCCGAAAACAAACGATAGAAACAATAATGGGAGGGACTTTCAGTTAATTATTTATTAGTAGTTGATAATCTTCAAAAATGTTGCTGTACAAGGATCGACTTAAGACTTTTGCAAGAGGTCTATTTCTGCATTTTGTTGAGTTTCTGCACAATCCAGATAAAAACCCTTTAAACATTTGAAAGACCGCCAGTCGCAGTAGGAGAAGAGTCTCCTACTGCCCGCAAACTTAAATGATCTCTCGATCTAGATCACTAGCACTGGTCTGGCCACAGCAATGTTGTAACCACTCAGTTGAATGATCGCATCATTAGCGGCTTGGAAACCCGCCACTCCATTATTGAGAGCGATAAAAGTACCACTTTGACCTCTCACTTTAAAAGCCGCCGCCGTGTTAGCAGCAAAGTTAGTGTTGGTTAAGACAGCTTGAATAGCGGCTGCGCTTAAATTCAAAGCTGTCCCTTTCGATGCGGTCAAAGTGATTGCCGCAATAGACCCAGGGGCATTAATGCGATCAAGACTAGCACCTGTGCCACTGTAGCCTTGAATAACATCAAAGCCAGTCAGCAGCGACTCACCGAGGGAATTGTAATTGAAAGTATCGGATCCCGTGCTTCCCGTCAGGGTATCTTTGCCAAGACCGCCTGTCAGGTTATCATTACCAGCCCCACCATCGAGGGTGTCGTTGCCTCCTAAACCGCTAAGGGTGTCATTACCTACCACTCCAGCCAGGGCATCGGCAAAGCTCGTCCCGACCAAGTTGTTATGGGCTGCGTTACCATCATTGTCAAGAATGGTGGCCGTAGCAGCGCTAGGTCCACTAATCGTGTAGCCGACGGGGGCGGTAATTCTGGTGATGATGGTTTCACTGGGATCACTCAAGAGGTCATCTTTGGTGGGCAGAGTGATGGTAGCATTGCGGGAACCCGCCGCAAAGGTGACGGTGTTACGAGTAGTGCCTGTGTAGTCCACACCAGGAGTCGCTGCCCCCGCCAAGGTGTAGTTAACCGTTAAGGCACTGGAGAGGTCGCCAGTGCGGGTCAGGGTAAAGACACTGCTTACTGAACCTGCTTCCTTACCATCGGCGGTTTTGGCGATCGAGATTGTTTTCGTCGATCCGCCCCCCGTACCAATAAGCATTGACCAACCACCAGCAATAGTTCCCACGTCTAATCCCGCGTCATCCACAACATAGAGGCTCCAGGTTCCATTGGGGTTGATGCCGTTGAATACGGAGAAATCCGTACCGTAGGGGCCACCGGGAGCGGGCGAGTTAAAGAAATCACCGGTTCCAAAGTTTGTGGCCTTATAACTGCCACTGGTAATTAGCCCTGAATCAGGCAAGAAGGAGGTTGCCGTCGGATCAAAGGTGAGACTGACATTACTGACATCACTTGAGCCACCCACATCGGACATTAATAGGGCTTTGGTTCCCGTGGGACCCACCAGTAATACATCAATATCATCGGGCCAAGTATGGCTCAGGTTTGTCAGCGTTACTTTCAGGCTATTAATATTACCGCTTAAGCCTGAAACATTAATAGTGGAAGGATAGGGGGTACTGGAACCACTATCAGGAATAGTAATCGGGTTAGGGTTACTAAAAATCGGTAGGGTTTCTTCGGAAACAATCGTTCCTGTGGCTGTTCCGGGTGAACCGCCAATATAACCGGTGCCACTATTAACCGTGAGAGCCACTGTTTCGTTGGCGATTTCGGCAATAGTGTCAGCAATGGGATCAACCACGACCGTTGCCGTTGTCGCACCAGCAGCAAAAGTGACGGTTCCCAGTTTTGTCGTCGGGTTAAAGGTGACAGCACTACCTGTTAATACGTTGTAATCGGCTGGGTCGCTTCCCACCGGGGCGGCGTTGGCTATGCCACTCGCCCCGAAGTTAACGGTCAGGGGAGAACTCAGGTTTAAGTTAGTGCGAGTAAAGGTATAAACCAAGTTAGTCACACCGTCTTCCTGCACAGTGGCCGGACTGACGCTGACGGTTACAGAAGGTAAGTTAGCCGCCGCCAAAGCGTTAAACACATTGAGCCGCTTACCAGAAACCGTTCTCCCTGCTAAAGCCGCAATAGAATCCCCCGTATTCATTAAGGTGTTTTTCACCTGTTGGGCTGTCCAAGTGGGATTTTGTGACCACAACAAAGCCGCCGCCCCCGCCACATGGGGACTGGCCATGGATGTGCCTGAAAGGGTCGCGTATCCACCACCAGGAGCTAGACTGTAAATGTCTGAACCAGGCGCACCCAAATCTACGCTGTTTAAGCCATAGTTGGAAAAGGAAGAGAGAGCATCGGTGCGGGTGGTGGAAGCAACACTAACAATGTTGTCAAGATTGTAGGCCGCAGGATACATGGGATTAATATCTGCGTTAGCCGAATTATTACCAGCCGCCGCAATAAATAAAGCCCCCGCCTGACCCGCCGCGTTAATCGCATCGTAGAGCGCTTGATTAAAACCGCCGCCTCCCCAGGAATTATTGGTGAGCTTAACTCCTTTGGCCGTCGCATAGTTAATTGCCAAGATGGCATCGGAAGTCCAGCCTGACCCCGTATCATCAAGGAACTTCAGTGGCATGATTTTGGCATTCCAAGCCACCCCTGTCACGCCGACCCCATTATTTCCTTTGCCTGCGATAGTTCCAGCCACATGGGTTCCGTGACCATCAACATCACCCGGGTCATTGTCGTTGTAGGCAAAGTCCCAACCGCGAATGTCATCAACGTAGCCATTGCCATCGTTGTCAATGCCGTCGTTGGCAATCTCCCCTGGGTTTGTCCAGATATTACCGGCCAAATCGGGATGGCTGTAGTCCACCCCCGAATCAATAACCCCAATCACTAAATTAGGATTGCCTTTTTGAATATCCCAGGCTTCCGGGGCATCAATATCGGCATCGGGAGTACCGCCACTTTGTCCGGTGTTATGCAATCCCCACAGTTGACCAAAACTGGGGTCATTGGGGAATGTCGCCTTCGGAGTGATTGTGCCTTTCGTCAGAATATAGTCGGGTTCAATGTATTCAAAAATCGGATTGGAGCGATATTGTGCCAGAATCTTCTCCACAGAGAGCGACCCCGATAACTTCCAAACCTCTGCCCCCGTTAGTTTAATCTTCTGGGTGCTAACAGCACCAAAGAGGGACTGAAACTGAGCAACTTGGGCGCTGGCGATCCCTTGCTTAAACTTGACAATCAGTTGATTGGGAGCATAAGGAGCAGGGGTGCTAGTTGCCGGCGGTTTTAGCTCTGAGGTGACGGGAGCGGCACTGGGTACAGAGGCAAGACCCAACCCTGGACTGGTGGGATAACGAGAAGAGTCAATACTAAGAGAAGCGGGAAACAATGGGGAACTCTTAGCAGCAGGGGAGGCTGAAACCGTAGGAGCCTCCGAGGAGACTGTAGATGGGGAGGGGTTAGAGTTCAGGACTGCTAAGGGAGAAGTTTCCTTCGATACAGTTAAATCGTCGGAACCGGTTAAATCAGCCGTGATTGGGAAGGATTGCTCAAAACTCAAAGAATCTTCTAGAGATGACATATCTGTACTAGATAAGTTGGAACTTACTTGTGTTGTCTTCATCACCAGGCACACCCCATTTTCCGAAAATTAATCGGTCAATTACTTGGGGGTGTTGGATTGTTTCTGTTTTCTCTTTATGGTTAGGGAAAAAGACTAGCCCAACTTTTCTGCCCTGGGGCTAAATCTCTTGTTTGCTTACATCATAAATGGACAGGTTCTAGGAAAAAATAAATTTTTTCTTAAATTTATCCAAGAGCCTGATGAGTCACAGCAAGAAAGACAGCATTATTGAGAATGAAAAAACGTGGAAGTATTAAGCTGCCTGTGCATTTAAATTACTTCTTGAGACGCAGTTAAAATTCGTTGCGTAAATGCGTCCTAGCTTACTAGGTCAGGGTTTCTCAATCAACCGAGTAAATACTAAGACTATTTTTCAAAAACTGTAGCCCAATTATAAAAAAGATAATTAAGTGGATAAATTGCCTCTTATTGTTTCTGTGTGTAAGGGAGAATAATAGAAGTAATTCTCGAAAATATGGTCTTTAAAGCCTTGCCTAGCAAGATTTGTATAAATAATAAAAATCAATAAATACACCAAGTTTATCAGAGACGATAAATGGGTAATATTTGGGGGATAAAAAATAGTTTTTTGTTCAAAAGCTGGCAAACTTTGTCATAGTTTTTAAACTGATCAACGAATTAAATTTTTTAAATGTAAATCAGTAATTTTCCTTGTTTTTCTATTAATTACCAGCCAAATATACACCTTTATCTTCTTACAATAAACCAACCACCACATTCAAATCACGGCTCTCTTGGATTTGGTGGGTAAAATGTATTCTAAGATACATTCCTCCTAGCGAGGGGGTGGAACGAACCACAGAGACACAAAGGACACAAAGATCGATCGCTTCTATGGTAAGTTAAGCTGATCACACAGAACCTAGAAGAGCCAAATCACTACCTATGTCTTAAATTGAACATTCTCCTCACCTCAGTCCGGTTTCTGCGGTTTGATTGCTTGCTGTCACCAACTGAAGAAACCTTCCCTTTAGATGAGCCTACTTTTACCTCAATCTGCTTAACCGGAACCGTGGCTAAATTAATCTTTTTTTCCTAAGTTCCCTGGAAAGATTAAGGTAAAAATTAGACATATCCGCCCTTAGATTGGCTAATCATGGCTATTTGCCACTGGTTCGGGGCTATCCTCGCCAATCCAAGCCCTAACTAACTCGTAGCAGAGACCGAGCAGAACCGGCCCGACGAACAAACCGATAATCCCGTAGGCGATCACTCCCCCGAACACCCCGAGCAGAATCACCACCATGGGAATGGGCAGACCGCGGCCCATTAAAATCGGCTTGAGGAAATTATCCACCAAGGTGGCGGGAATCATCCAGATGGTAAATAATAGGGCGATGGAATGGGGTAGTGTTACCCAAGCGTGAATCAGCGCCCCCAAGACAATCAAACCGGGGCCAATTTGGAGAATGCCCAAAATTAGGGTGAGGAGAGTTAATAAACCGGCCGCAGGCGTTCCCACCGTTACTAAACCGATGCCGATCAAAAGACTCTGGATAATAGCAACGCCAATAATACCGCGGCTAACATTGCGGACGGTGGAGGCGGTAAGACCGGCCAGCGCAATTCCTCGACCTGGGGCAATCTTTTCCGCTAACCGGTTCATCGGGCGAGTCAGATTTTTAGCCGAGAGGGTGAGGGCTGCCGCAATCAGAATCGAGGCGATAAATTTCAGCACCGTCAGACCGGTACTGGTGGCCAGAGAAAGGGAGATTTTTCCCAGTTCTTTTAATTGTGGCTCGAAGCGTTGAAGAAATTGACCTGTGTTATCGGATGCCTGCTGCCAGAGACTGGCAATCCTTTCGCCAATTAGCGGCCAGGTGGCCACATCGTCGGGGGGAGGGGGAATCACCGCCGCACCAGTATCGATATACTCGGCCAGCGTTCGCAGATTACCCGCCAGAACCGCTGCAATGCCACTCACCGGACCGATAATAATCCCTAGACAAAGTAGGGTGAGGAGAACTGCGGCTAGTTTCGCCCGGCCAGCGAGTAACTTTTTTAACCAGAGAAAGATCGGATACCAAGCGATCGCTAGAATTGCTCCCCAGAGGATCATGGTTAGGAAGGGACGCAGCAGGGTAAAACCGGCAAATAACAACAGGCCGAGAAAAAACAGCCGGATGACGAGATCGATAATTTTAGCGTCATTTTTCATCAATAGCGATCGCCTTTTGGCTAGATGAGGACATTTCTGCAATTATGGCAGTTTTTCGTTATCGGTAGTGATTCGCTGGTAGTGGTGAGCCGTCTTGCTGATCTGGTGGGGATTGTGTAGAATGTTTCCTGATCAAAATAACTGCCCGATAAATCTTGACAACTGATTCTTTCAGGGTAAATCTCCTGAGAAATATCTTTTTTTTGGTCGGTGCAATGCTTACTTGCAATCGTCTTGATCGAGTAAAATCGACTAATTTAATCTGTTAACAAGGATGCAAGCAAATTTATTAGAAGTGCGCGGAGCCACCCGTCGATTTGGGGGATTAGTCGCCGTCGATGGGGTTTCCTTTCAGGTACAAAAAAACGAGATTTTTGGCTTAATTGGACCCAATGGGGCGGGAAAAACGACTTTATTTAATCTGATCACCGGTTTAATTCCCCTATCGAGTGGTGATTTAATTTATCAAGGCGACAGTCTGGCGAATTATCGTCCTCACCAGATCGCTCAGGCAGGAATTGCCCGTACTTTCCAGAATTTGCGCTTATTTGGTGAATTATCGGCTTTAGAAAATGTTGCGATCGCTGGTCACATTCACAATGGCTCCAATCTCTGGACGGGAATTTTCGGTTTACCAGTTTCGAGAAGGGAGGAGGAAAAAACCTATAAAAGAGCAGCGGAATTATTAGATTTAGTTGGATTAACCGACCAAAGCAATCGCAAAGCCCGTAATTTAGCCTATGGCGATCAAAGACGCTTGGAAATTGCCCGCGCTTTAGCTTTGCAACCCCAGTTATTACTCCTCGATGAACCAGCAGCCGGGATGAATCCCAGCGAAAAGGGGTCATTAAGTCAGCTAATTCGACAAATCCGCGATAATTTAGCTTTGACTGTCCTGTTAATCGAACATCATGTGCCTTTAGTGATGGGATTATGCGATCGCATTGCTGTGTTAGATTTCGGTAAGTTAATCGCTTTGGGAGATCCAGCTACAGTCAGGGAGAATCCTGCGGTGATTGAAGCTTATTTAGGGGATGAATAAGGATTTTAGATAATTTGTCCTTGTTGGCGTGCCTGCGCCCAAAATAAAGCAGCTTTTCGCATTGCATCCGTTGTAATGGCTAGGTATTCTATTGAGTTAGCTAACTCATCCAGTCGCTTAATTCCTTTAATCTTGTTAGCGCGTAACAACTCTCGACGCACCTCATAATCAGCAATTTCTGGAAGAATAACCCTAAT
Organism: Microcystis sp. M144S2; assembly: GCF_020246065.1. NCBI lineage: Bacteria > Bacillati > Cyanobacteriota > Cyanophyceae > Chroococcales > Microcystaceae > Microcystis > Microcystis sp. M144S2. The sequence goes on along the minus strand of NZ_JADBTR010000044.1, from coordinate 62,200 downwards.
ACCTGCTTTAATTAGTGTTTGTAGCCAACAATTACAAGCTAGACTTTCAGGCGCTCGCTTAGGATTAGTAATTAAACCGATAATTCCCGTATCTAATAAAACTACTCTATTCACCAAGTTACTCCCTTTAGTTCAGCCGGAAATAAAGGACGCTCAGATAAACGATCTTGATCGAGTGCTTCGATTAAATATTCACCGGTTTCTTGTTGTTCTTGTTCATCTTCTTCATCAATCCAAGATTGAAGTAAATTAACCAGTTTGGTCTGTTTTTCTTGTTCTAAAATAGTATCTTTAAGTAGCTTGAGGACATAATCTTCTAGAGAAAGACCTTTCTCCGTCGCTTTTTGGCTGAGATATTGTTCGATTTCCGATGTTAAATTAAGAGTTAGTGGCATGGGCTTGACTTGAATCAATTTATCGTGTCTTTAACTATTATAAACAAAAAAGCGATCACACTCTACAAATATAGCGCAATCGCCCCTAATTTAAGACTTCAATTGTTGCTCGATTTGCCAGTTTTCTATTAAACACTAACTAGCAAAGTCAAATACTGGTGTTTCAATTACCCGTTTTGGTCGCTTATTTTCCCAGACAATTTCCTGCAAGCGTTCGACAGTTTCTGGTGCAAAAAAACGCTCTCCCGTTTCTACACAGACTCTAGCGGGGACATTTTCTATAATAAAAAAATTGCCATTGATTTCAAGGGTATAGGTAACTTCTTGTTCAATTAAGGTTTCTTGTCTAGAATTAGTTGACATCTGGTGTTCTCCTTGATTTAAAATCAATCCATAAATTTGGATCGGGTTCATATAGGGTAATAATTTTGAGCAAAGGGCGAGAGGGATAGCTACAATGAATGTGTAAGGCTCTATTAATTAGAGTAAATCCCAAAAGTAAACAGCTTGCACCATACTTATCAGCTGGATAATCTTCAATAATTTCGCTTTGTTCCATCGCCTCCCGTAATTCTTGAACACTGATCTGACGCAGGATACTTTGATTGACAGCGTGTTGAGAAAATTCCAATTGGTTTTGTCTAACTTTTTGACGAATTTCCTCAATCATTTCAGTGATAGCCGCCTTTAATTTGATCGTAAATATCCGTCGCTGTCATTTCACCAAATAACTGATCTTTAGTTTCTAAATAATTTAGAGGTTGGGATGCTGTTTCTCTTAGAAAGAAAGCCGCTTTAGCAATTCCCAATCTCTCTACGAGAGCTTTAACTCCCTCTTTTCTAATTTCCTCAATCTCAGGAATCGTCAAATCTGTTTGAATTTTCATAGTAATTTTTCGGCTCTCCCGTATTTGTGGTGATAAGAAAAGGTTATCTAAGGGAGGGTGTATGCCATACGCCCCTACAGAAAAGGAATTTGCCAGGCTGTACTAGGATTATAACACAAAAAGCGATCGCCCTCTACAAATATAGCGTGATCGCATCTAATTCGAGACTATAGCTTTATTCGCCATTCCCTTCGCTTTCTTATAAATACTCAATCCCGCCCTGCATTTTGTCAGGACTCAGCCTTTAGGTTAGCCTGTACTGTAGAAGCAAGAGTTTTGTTATCTCGCATTACTCTGATCAACAATCTTAATGCTTCGTTAACCGCATCAGCAGTGGGAAACATTTCCGCGACATCAGGCTCCAAGCGCACAGTGACTCCACCAAAGCTTTTTCTTCCAGAGCCTAACTTTCTAACTCGGAGGTGCTTCAAGTCATACTCTGTCCGTAAATCATCTTCCATTTCTGGCTCATCCCTCTTCATAAGCTTCTCGTTCGGTTTGCGTCACTTCCCTTGCACTAATGAGACTCATACCAGTGTAGTTCAGCTTTGCGGATTTCTCCATTAGGAAATTGAACTAAGCCGACTCCTTTTAGCTTTCGCCATCGACGACCCCCAAACTGCGCTTTTAGCCTTCTGAGTTCACGAATAGAGAGGTTGACGGCGATAATCTCTATTTCGGTTAGTTCTCCAATCAACTCAAAGCCATTACCCATCTCATCATTCTAACAAAGATTAATAAAAATGTGGAATGTCTCCCCAAAAAAGCGATCGCACTTTATCAATATAGAGCGATCGCTGCTAATTTAAAGCTAGATTTGCCAGTTTTTTATTTTAATTTGCGCTTCCAGGCTGCACCCGCACCCAAAGCACCGATGGCAAGTAAACCTAAGACTGAAGCAGGTTCGGGTACAGTTTGATTGTTACTTTGATTGTCAGTAGTAAGGCGAAAAGTATCGAATGTCCAAGCTCCACCTTGTGGATCTGTACCACTTGCAATTTGTAAACGCATACCTAATGACGACCACCCATTTGCGATAGCGTTATTGAAAATTGAAGTAATATCGAAACTCAACGTATTCCCTACAGAAAGACCCGCAGTATTGAAAGTTCCGACAGTTCCAATGGATGGAGCTTGATAGTCGGAGATATCCTCTAAATTATTACCTTGATAGGCGACGATATTGATATTTCCTGTAAAGGGAAAGTCATTCTCACCTGAGAACAATCCTCCAGCTTTGAATACATCGAAGGTAACAAAGGCTGAAGTTGCAGTACCCAAGCCAGCCATATTGTATTCAGAAAGTCCGCGAACTTCCTCAGAAAAGAAATCACCAACCTCAGCTTTTCCAGCCGGATTACCAAAAGCGCCGCCTGTATTAGAATGATAATGTGTTCCTACAGTCTGATCACCTTCGCTGCTAGCAACAGAATAGGTGAATCCGTTAGTGATAGTAACAGCTTGAGATGCGGGTGCTACTATAGCAGAAAAGGTGCTAAGGGCGAGAAATGCTGCCGATCCAGTAACAACCGTTGAAAATTTTTTAAGCACAGTCGAAGTTTTCATACTCAGAAACTTTCCTCAAAACAAACAAACAAACAAACAAATGTTCTGACTGACCTTTAAAGGAGAAAATCTCAAATTAAGCGACATTGGCAAGGGAGAAAGACTGATTTTTTCAAAATTGCCAATCACTAAATTTTAAGTTAGTTCCTCAATGACAAAACAGAGCAACAACGGGATTTTACCCCCCCCCGATTTTGTCAAGTGTAAACCAACACAAATTTACAAAAATTTATAATTATTGTTACCCTTGAGAGTAGGGTAGTAAATCTCAATTTGGTCGAAATATCTATATTACAGGGCGCACGCAGTTCGATAAACTCACTGACCACAGTGCGCTCCTACCATTGGCGCAATAATATTATTGTAGGGGCGAATTGCATTCGCCCTCTTTGATCCCCCGTTAATCCAAGGAGGGTATCTGACAATTTTTAACCCCTACCTAATTAACAGCTAATCCCTAATCTCTCAATAACAGATATTCGCGAATCTCAAAAAAGTTATCCCAAGGAATATAGGGGTGATTTTCCGCTTGCAGATAATCGATTAAACGATCCCTAGCAAAAACTAGATCGGCCCTTCTAGCCATGGTAATATCGGTAACGGAATCACCGATCGCAATAGTTTCTACTCCCGAATATTTGGACATAATCAAGGCTTTAGCCACTAATTCCGTCTCATTTTCCCAATCGGAATGAACTTGCAGATATTCCCCTTGAGTATGAAGATTGACCCCATAAATTGCCGTTACCTTATCTAATAGTCCCTCCCGTTTTAAGACCGTTTCAATCATGCCTTGGATGCCACCGGAGATAATAATAAAAGGGATGGATTGCTCCTGTAAAAAAGCGAGGAATTCGGCTAATCCAGGGCGAATTGGCTTGCTTTCGGCATAGGCGAGAATATCGGCGTATTTTTGGCTCGGTATCGACTCTAGCAGTTGACGGACACCCCGGCGCAGAGTCAGAGTGCGGGCGTACATTTGGGGCATAATTTGGGCCGATAAATCGGGGGCGAATTCTTTGAGCATACCCGCAAAAGTTTCCACGGCGGTGATAGTGCCATCAAAGTCACAGAAAACAATTTTACTCATGGGGTGACAAAATATCTGAAATTGGATATAATCGAAGGTTATGATTAATTTTACAGAGATTATCCGACTCTAGAGCTTCAACCCCCATGAAATCCTATCTCGCCGCCGCCATTCAAATGACCAGTCAGCCGGATTTAGAGAAAAATCTCGCTGCCGCTGAAGAATTGATCGAACTTGCCGTGGGTAAAGGGGCGGAATTAATCGGTTTACCGGAGAATTTCGCTTTTATGGGGGCAGAAACCGATAAAATCGCCCAGGCCGAGACTATTGCTCGAAAAGCCGATAAATTCCTCCGCACCATGGCCCAACGGTTTCAAGTGACCATTTTAGGGGGTGGTTTTCCCGTGCCGGTGACGGGTATTCCCGATAAGGCTTATAACACCGCTATTTTAGTCGATGGCAACGGTGCGGAATTAGCCCGTTATCAAAAAGTCCATCTCTTTGATGTCAATGTCCCGGATGGTAACACCTATCAGGAATCGAGTACAGTCATGGCAGGAATCGATTTACCGCCGATTTATGGCTCCGATAGCTTGGGCAAAATTGGCCTCTCGATTTGCTATGATGTGCGTTTTCCCGAACTCTATCGCTATTTATCGCAGCAAGGAGCCGATGTTTTATTTGTACCCGCGGCGTTTACAGCTTTTACAGGGAAAGATCATTGGAAAGTTTTGTTACAAGCGCGAGCGATCGAGAATACTTGTTATATAATAGCTCCCGCTCAAACGGGCAATAATTACGAACGCCGTTACACCCACGGTCACGCTATGATTATCGATCCTTGGGGTGTGGTTTTAGCCGACGCGGGGGAAGAAGTGGGGGTGGCAATTGCCGAAATTAATCCCCAACGTCTGCAACAGGTGCGACGACAAATGCCTTCCCTGCAGCATCGTGTTTTTGTTTAAAATTCGATTCGACAATTTTGTCGATAAAAACGCCTAATTTTGGTATTTAACTCGGTAACCTAATTAGTTAAGCTAAAAGCTTTGATGTACTGAGTTTCTAACCTTCTTTGCCAGATTCTCAGGGTAAGCTCATCTAATAAGGATGTAGTCGATTTATGCCACCCGATCAAACCATACCAAGTAACGAAGAACTAGGTAAAAATATCCGTAAACTTTATTAACAATCTTCCTTGAAAATCTCTTGACTATCGCACCCCGAATCAGGGATTATATAAAGATGTAGCGTTTCTCGTCAAGGTGAATTGTAAATTAAACCTTGCCGAAGTAAGAATTCTCAGTTGCGAAAACATACCTCATATATCCGAGAAACGCTGTAGAGCAGACAGGGATGCAATTCAGACTTGAATTGGCGAAATTCAAGTCTTGACTCTATTTATTGTCAACTTCAGTCCAAAAATACTCTGATGGTTGGACAAATATGCTCTCTGGACTTGTTCTAACAAGATTCCGGGCTAAATGAGAAATAATCCCATTTAGCTTCTCTAGACCGTTAAGGAGAAACCGATGTCATCTTATACCACAGAATCAGAAAAAATTGATTTTCCGAAAACCCTAGATATAGCCACCGTTTGCGTCTATGGGCTAGGAATCCTCTCGGCGGGCCTATTTTTATTTCTGCCCTTCGTCAACCTGCTGCATCCGAGTCCGTGGCAGCGATGGCTAGGCACAATTCACGGTTTTGGTTCCCTATTAGCCCTAGTCGTGATTGTTTACGCTGGTCATCTCGCTTTTCCCCTGCTCAGAGGTTCTGGCAAAATTTTGCGGCAAATGCGAACCCTCACCTTCTGGTCCACCGTCCTCGCTTTTTTGGCGATCGCCACTGGCAATTTAGCCTATATGCGCTATCGGGCCGGTTTAGAATTTGGCGGTGCGCGGGCATGGCTAAAGGAAAATTCGCCCCTCGGTCAATACGTCCTCATGGAATACCACGAATTCAGCGTCCTTTTTATCCTACCCCTAGGCGTGGCCTGCACTTGGATTCTCTGGAAATACGGCGACTCAATCCTAGACAAAGCTAATCGACCGGTGTTAACGGTCACTTGCATTGCCCTGATGGCGATGATGTTTTTTGCCATGGGTGGACTCGTTAGCGGCCTCGGTGTTGCCAAAATTCACGCCCTGTAAACCCTTATTTAGCTACTTTACCTCAAAAGTGAACAAAATTAAACTTTTGCTCGTTTTAGCTACGTTTTTCGGGTTATCTATCGCCGCTCCCGCCCTAGGGGGTGTAAACTTAGCCCCGATGGTACGGATACGAGGGCGGCCAGCATTAGCAACCAAAGTCAAATCGTCGGTCATTTCCCTACTGCTGGTAATACGGTTGGGGACTTTTAGCGGTGGGACTTTTCGGTTTTAGACACTTACGAACTCTGAAAAAATAGGAACAAATCTGATGACTCAACGTTACGTCGATAGTCCTTGGTATGGAAAAATCTGGGCTTTTTTAAAACAATTTCCCCAAGGTTTAGCCGAAGGTGCCAAACGTTCCCCTGCCACTTCTGGCCCGGCAGCGGCGGCGATTATTAGTGCTGGTATTGGCTGTTTTTTAATGATGGTTGCTCACCATTTTTCCGATGCAGACCATTCAAAAGCCGTAGAAACTTTTCTTTGGAATTTGGGTAGTTGGATACCTGGCAGTAAAAATCCTAGCAAAATGTGGGGCAATATCGGCAGTTATAGCGGCAAAGAAACGATGTTATTAATTGGCTGGTTAGTCAGTTGGCCGATACTGCATTATCTTTGGAAAGATCGCCAGATAAAAGCTAAGACCATTCTCTTTTGGTTTTTTGCCCTCATGATTGCCGCCACGGCCATGTCATGGCATCCACTATTTCCCTATTTACCCTTAACTTAAAGCCTAGGAGGTGACAAAATGAACGCTCAAGTTAGAAAGTTTTCCTCGCGTAAAATGCACGATATCGTCTGGATATTAGTGGGACTTTTTGGTTTATTTGCCATTACTTTTCCCCTGGCTATGTGGCGAGTGAGCAATATGGAAAAGTTTCAAGGTTCTCATGTGAAATCTTTAGTCGTAGAAGGAGAAAACGCTCCCCAATCTTCACAGCTTAAAACTAAATAAATCTCAGTTTTGGATAATCTGAGTTTTGGATAAGTCGAAACCCTGAGACTCAATCCGAATCTAAAACTCTGATTAACAGACAAAACTCTCCAAACTGTGAACAATTGCTAAGTAGGTAGGCGTTAAAAATTATCAGATGCCCCCCTTATTAAGGGGGATCCCCCCGCCTATCGGCACCCCCCTTATCAAGGGTAGATCCCCCCGCCTATCGGCACCCCCCTTATTAAGGGGGGCAGGGGGGATCGAACCTAAAATCCATTTTTAATTTAATTATAACCAACCACTTATAATAACTTTTTAGCAAAATCGATCGCCTCCTGAAAAACTGTGACTTGGCCCTCAATTTGGGCAATTTGTACCTCGGTTAATAACTTACCGATAATCGGACTAGGTTTCAGGTGTAAATGGTTAATTAAATCATCGCCCCTTAATAAAGGTCGGGGATGGGCGATAATATTATCGGGATCGAGATAGGAAGTCAACAGAGAAGCGACGATATTTTTGTTAATCCCCATCGATAGAGCAAAAAGGGCAAAGATAGGAAATACTTTTCCCGTATTTAGATAAATAAAATACTGTTCCCGCAGACTTAAATTATCTGGCTCCTTGAGAGGAGGTAAACACTTAATTACCGTGATTACCGTGCGAATTTCCCCCCTAGAATACTTGAGATCGATTAACTCTTTTTCCGCTTCTGCTAAAATATCCGATACCAATAGGGCCAATTTTGTCAACTGCAACTGAGAAGGGGAAAAGATAAATTTTTCTGGTAACAAAGATTCTAAAAATCCCGCTGCCGCTTCCACCCCCATAACTCGCTCCATTTTTGCGGGGGTAATCCGACGCAACCAGAGAGATAATAAGCCATCTTCCCAGGCACTTTTTAGCCATTTATTGCCACGGGAATTGAGCAGAAGGTAATTCAACTCGGATTGTACCCTTTCGGCGGCTACACGGTGCAATAAAGGGGCAAGAGAACGAATAGTTGCACGGGTATGGGGTTCGATCTCAAAGTCCAATTGAGCCGCTTGTCGATAGGCCCTTAATAATCTTAAGGGATCATCTTGGAGATTTTCCCTGGAAATCATCCGCAGGGATTGGCAGCCTAAATCTTTTAATCCCCCTAAAGGATCGAAAATTTCTTGGGTGTGGAGATTATAAGCGAGAGCATTAACGGTGAAATCCCGTCTTTTTAGGTCTATTTCTAGAGATTCTCCCTCCTGTTGTGCGAAATCAAGGGTCCCCTGGGGAAAAACGACGCGAGCAATTTGACGAACGGCATCTAAAACCACAAAACCCGCTTTATAATGATGGGCAATAGTTTGGGCAATTTCGATCGCTTTTTCGGGAACCACAAAATCTAGGTCAATATAGTCTTTCTGACGGTTTAATAAAGCGTCTCGCACAGCACCACCGACTAAATAAGCATTTTCTGGCAATTCTTGCCGATTAATCGCAAAAACTTCTTTAACTAAACTATCTAGGTTTTTTTGACAAGACATCGAGAAGATAAATTTACAAAAATATAATTTTTACCGGCCCTATTTGGGGAGAGACTGAGCTAGATTAACGGAAAAGACTTATAGAGTTAAACCTATGTGTATTTGTATTAACTGCTATTTTGTTGATCGCTGTCTCACCTATCATGCCGTAGAAACACAACATCAGGAACGTCATCTCACCGAGACACCGGACTTTGAAGCGAAGAACCCTTCTATTAACGTTAACATTCGCACCAAGGAAGATTATATCGAAATGGAGTGGGATGTGGTGGGTTGTGAAAGCTTTTTGCGCGAAACCGGTAAATGGTCTAGTTTGCGGCCGGGTGAACCAATTCCCACCTAAAACACCTGAACTACCCATACATATCTACTACAAGAGCCGAAAGTTAATCCCCAAATATGTCTTGGACAGCCAACGATTCGAGGAATGCGTAATTTAAGAGCGAGGTATTTATGGATAAAGAAGAAGAACTACTTGAACAATGGCGAGAATTGACCCCGGAAAAGCAACAAAAAGTTTGGCAATTTGTTCAAATACTTAAATCTGAGTCACAAACAACACCAGAAGCTAAATTTATTCCCCAAACACCATTAAGCAAAAAGTTATGGGAAATCCGACATCGGGCGATCACAGCTGGATTGCAACTGCTCAATGAAGAGGAAATAGAACAAGAACTTGCTGCACGTCGAGGAGGGTGCAGTGAGTCATGAAATTGCTGGCACTTACGGTTTAGCGGCGATGGATGCACTTCATGTTGCTGCTGCGCTGCAAATTCAAGCTGATGAACTAATCACCACCGAAAAGCCAACCAAACCAATGCACCGAGTCAGGGAAATTCAGATTGTTTCAATCTAATGTAAGGGGTTAGAGTAATCTAAGAGTAAGGGGACCAGGGACCGATGACGGTTTCTCCTCGCTTCTCTTTTTCTGCTAATTCCAGGTTTAAGGTTAATAGTTTCTCTAAGATGTCGTCGTCAGCTTGGAAGTGATATGCTTCCATCACTAGCTTGTCTAATTTCTGATGGATTTGATACAGTTGGCTACTGGGTTCGTTAAAGAATTGGTTATATAGTTTAGTGATTCCCCATTGTTTTTTCTCCATCTGTTGGCTGCGGTATTCGTGTAATTCGTTGGCGGTTTGACGGATTTTTTCGACAAGTTCCTGTGAAGGTTTCTGGGGAAAGGGGAAGGTTTCAAAACAGGTGTTATGGGTGTAGCGTGTTGTTTCTCCAAGAGTTGAACTTTTGGCTTTTACCCAGAGGCGATGAATGTTAGATGTCAGGATACCGAGAATGTAGAAATCATCAGAAGCAAGAACAATATTTAAATCTCCAGGAAGCCAGTCAAGGGGTGCTGGAATAAAAACCGCCCATTTAGAGACTCGTGGGACTGCAAAGTAGCAATCTAAAGGTTTAATTGCTGTTCTCATTTCAGGGCGAGGACGTAAAAATATCCACCAAAAATCACGTGCTTTCTTATCACGATTTATCTCTCTTTCTGGCTTAACATTTACTTTAATATGCTCAAAAGGTAGTTTATATTCACTAGCATCCTCCAAACTCATATCATTAAAATCAATAATCCAGCGTTCTGGCTTACCGTGAGGATTTTTAGCTAGATTTGCTCCCATTGAAAACAACTTAAGGACATCTGTATTTTTAGGTTCTTGTTTAATCCATTCATCAACTTGTTTTTCACTAACTAGAAAACCTTTACCAACAGGAATCACTCCTTGAAAACATTGACTAAGATTAGCTTTTAATCGTGGAGATTTAGAGACATCTAAAGTCGGTTTTAAAGAAGAATTAATCTGAGAAACTGGATGATTATCTAAATAATAACTTACTGGTTCAACTTTACTCCAATTGACAATACTAACATGAACAGTAGCCTCACCAGACCAAGGCTGAGTAGAAATCGCCTCATGAATGTGTCCACCATTGTGAGTAATATAATCCAACGCTGCTACACGACTTTTCCCTTGACTAATAGAATTAGTTCCGACTAAACCCGCCCTTCCTTTCTCGTCTAATTGATTATGTGCTAGACGAAACCAATAGGAACAAAAATCAACCGAGTCTTTAACCTCAGAAAACCTCGCAAACACTTTATTAACATAATCATCACTGAGATTTAATCTCATGTGTTTACCTCCCAAAAATGGAGGATTACCGATAATTGCGTCCGCTTTTTGCCAATCCGTAAACAAAGCATCAGCACAAATAATATTACTATCCAAAGTATCCAAAGGTAAAGAAGCTTCCGTCAAATTAAACCTATCAATCGCCACCTTCCGGGCAATCATTAAAGTCACCCGCGCCAACTCTACAGCAAAAGGATTAATATCCATTCCATAAAACTGTTTAGGCGTAACAAAACTAATCTGTAATTGGTCACTAGCAGAACGACGACGGTTAGCAATCTTTTCAATTAATAACTGTTCAATGCGCTTTAATTCTTGATAGGCGACATAGAGAAAATTACCCGAACCGCAAGCCGGATCTAATACCTTATACTGCTGTAATTCTAACTGAAGTGTATTTAACTCGCCAATCGTCCCAGCTTGCTCAATTTTCTCCTCCCAGTAACGGCTAATAGTTGGGCGAACAATTTTCATAATATCCGCTTCTGAGGTAAAGTGCATTCCGTAGGTGTGGCGTTCTTCAGCATTAGCTGTCCCCTCAAAAATATTACCAAAAATTGCCGGACGGATCTTACTCCAATCCTGACGCGCCGCCACATCCAGAAACCTTAATTCTTCATTAGTTAATTGAATTGGATGAATTATACTAAACAGTCCCCCATTAAAATAATCCACTCCCTGATATTTACCAACGGGGGTAATTCCGGGTTGGTTCATCTGTTGAAATAATCCCCCCAAGACATCATAGGAATTGCCCCCATTTAGACATTCTTGTACACAAGAAATAAATAAATCTCTCGGTAATAATCCTCGATCCTCAGCAAACATTGCTAATACACACTGCAAAATAAATCGCTGGGCCGTCAACTCATCAAAACCGCTTTTCTGACCGCGTTTTTTTAACAGTTGAAATAACTCACCCATCCGCCGCGCCGCCGTTTCTGTAATCTCGACTTGATTATTCTGAAAGATAGGGGTACGATTCCCTACTTCCATAAAATTGAATGCACTGACCCGATTTTTTAAATCGTTGAGATTTACTCGATCTACCGGTTCATCTATTTGAAGATCAAAATCAAAAATCCAGAACTGATCAAAATTACATAATAAGACATAGCGAGGGCGATTAGGAACCAATCGACTCCAGTATTCAAAAGCTTGGGGATAGTGCTTACTTAAATCTTCTCCTCGCTTTTTCATTTCAATTAAAACACGAGGTTTCCAAACTAAATCAGCAAATCCTGTTTTACCTTTCTTGCTACCTTTAGTAATCGCCTCCTCATAGGTTGCACCCGCTTCTAACGCACCTTTATGACCAAAAGCTCGAAAGAAACGGTCTAGGAAAATCTGAGCTTCTTTCCTTTCTTTGCCAGTAATGTGCTGTTGACAAAAATCAATAAATTCCTGTAAGCTTTCAAGAGTAGTAGTCATCTTTTGCCTTTCTATTGGAGTAGGGTGGGCGTTGTGGTGCGATCACTATCTTACACGATAAAATAAAGGAACTGAGTTGAAATCGAAGTCAAGCCTATGCCAATTCGAGGCGTTGCTGAATCAAGGTATGAATGGCAATTGTGCATCGTATCCAAAAGTTATTTTGGGTCTAGGTTTTAAAAATCCCACAAGAGAAGATTCATATCTCAAATCAGCAACGACTTGGCGAGATAAATTTTTTCGTTGTGTTTAATTGATTGAAAAAAATCGACAATAGGACGAGGATAATTAACCCCTAAAATCACCCCATAACGCTTTTGTTCCTCCAGAGATAATTTATAAGGTTCGTGAATTTTATCGCCTTTTATTAGGGCTAATTCGGGCAACCAGTGACGTAAATAATCACCTTTGGGATCATAATCTTTCGACTGTTTCGGGATATTAAAATAACGAAATCCTCGTGCGTCATTACCGACACCAGCAGTGTAATTCCAATTACCCCAATTACTACAGACATCGTAATCAACTAATAATGACTCGAACCATTCTGCTCCCATACGCCAATCAATACCGAGATTTTTAGTCAGAAAACTAGCGACATTTTGCCGTCCACGATTTGACATAAATCCTGTAGCAGCTAACTCTCTCATATTAGCATCTACAAGGGGATAACCAGTTTTTCCCTCACACCAAAGATTAAATCTTTGCCAATCTTCTAGCCAAGGTAAATTAAGTTCTTGCAAACCAGATTTATAAAAGATTTTATTCCCGTGTTTACTGCCAATAAATCGAAAAAAATCTCGCCATAATAATTCAAAAATTAGCCAATAAGTAGAGTCATTTTTTACTCTTGTTTGCTCATATTTTTGTACTTCTTCATAGATATAACGGGGGGAAAGACAGCCAAAACTTAACCAAGCTGAGAATTTTGAGGAATAATTAGTCCCTAACATTTCATTGCGGGTTTCCTTATAGGTTTTTAAGGAATCACTATCCCAAATATATTCTTTAACCCGTGATTTTCCTGCTACTTCACCCCCTTGAAAAGACAAAACATCTTCCCAGTCTAGAATTAGTTCTGTTAAGCCTAAATCGTTTAAACTAGGAAGGGTTCCCAAATCTATTTTAGGTAATTTTGTCAACTTTTTCGGACTGGGATAAGTTGTTCTTATTTCCCAATGACGTTCTACTTGTTTACGAAAATTAGTAAATAATTCCGGCAGTTGATTAAGGGTAAAAGGTAAATCATCAGGATGATATAAAGTGGCTGTCCAAAAAGTTTTTATCTGCACAGGAATTATAGATAAAGCCTTATTTACAGCTTTTTCTACCGCTAATTCCTCTGCTGTAACCTCTTGATGATAATAAACTTTCGCTATCTGTAATTCTTGAACTAATTGCGGGATAATTTCTTCGGGTTTTCCCCGTCGGATAATTAAATTACCGCCTAAATTTTCCAGAGATTGTCGCAAATCTGCTACGCTTTCTAATAAAAATTTAGCTCGGAACTTGCCAGTTTTTGGAAACCCGTAGGAAGTAAGACCAAATTGACGCTCATCAAAACAATAAAAGGGAATTATCTCTAATTGTTCTTGAATGGCTCGATAAATTGCCTCGTGATCGTGAACTCGCAGATCATTACGATACCAGATTAAAACCCGCATTTAACATTAATTAAAAGTTGATAAGTAAGTAGTTCTAATTAAAGGGTCTTCGTTACTCTCTATGCTAAAACAACATACAAGATGCCAAGATAACATACTTCTAACCCAAAAATTACGAAAGTTTCTAAAGCCATAGCCTCTCCGTTTTATTAGTTTAAGTTTATTGTTGATTCCCTCGACCACCCCATTCGTTGTCCTTCGCTCGAAATAACTAATGATTTCTCCAAACCAGTTTCGGATTGTTTGACAACTCTTGGTAAAAATACTGGAGGATTTTGCCAACCATTCCGAGATGGATAGCAGTCCTTCTGTCGCATTCTTTGAGGTCTTGTCAATCTTTCTAAATTCTTCCTTTAATTCGTGCATCTCTTTCAAATTTTGGAAAGTTTTTTTGATAGCTTCTAGTTTGATTTTTTGGGGTTCCGTTAAATCTTCTTCATTTTTTAACCGGCTATATTTACTTCGCTTGAAAACTTCTAGCTTTGCTTCTTTTTTCGCTTTCTGTTTTTTATTTTTCGATTCGAGCCGTCAGACTATACCGATATTTTCTAGGTGTAGATAGCCTTGAATAGAGGTTCCTTCTAGTTTCAAAAATTTGTCAAGTATCATAAGTAAAATACTCTGGTTTTTGGCTATTATATCAAATCTTAACTCTATTGTCTATCTTTTGGTATTAACCCGTTTGTGCCTCAAGTCCTTCTCTGTATAGATTTCAGCTATTTTTGGGCGTAGGCACTCTCATCGAATTTTATTTTAAGTTAATTATTTGCATAACAATTCCCGAAGAGCCAACATATATTTAAAAGCTTGGCGGTCACTTCTCATTTTACCTGACAGTGATCGCTTTTACTTTTGACATTCTGATGGGTGAATGAAACAGCCCTACCCTAGCTGGCACTGAGAAAACCCTCACCAGCTAAGTATTTTTACTCAAGTCTCTAGAGGGGGACGACCAATGTGACAGTTAAGGGTGCGGAATGTGGGATACTATCTATAGCGTTTCCTGTTCGCACGAGGTACATTATCGATGTTAAAAAGCTTAATCAGCAAAGGTCTAAAGGTGCCACACAGGTGTGAGAACTGCTATATCTAGGGCTTAAGGATTACTTTATTCTCAATAAGCTCTGCTTCTTGCTGTGACTAATTACAAAAATGTTATATCATTTTTCAAAAGTAATGACAGACTTAGTTGATCATTTCAAAGCGTAATCCCTCTCGGAGAAAGGAATTGCACTTTCAGATGTTAGTCACGACTATTGAAAATTGGTATTACAGCAATTTTACGAGTTCTTGAAAAGCCGATTGTAAACGAGTAATCGAGTGTAACTGCCTATAACTATCAAAATCTGGCTCGATCGAGAGCCTACCACTAGAGAGTTCCGTCCGCAATTGTTCTAAAAGACTGACACACTGAGCAATATTTCCCGCCTCAATTGTGTATCCTAAATGAAACTTTTTGACTCTTTCTCCTATACAGTATTGCTGGTTGGCGATCACGAGTTTCTGAAAACAAGCTGCTTTGATGAGCGTGTTACTACTATAGGGAAAATTTTCTCGTACAGCAAACAAAACATCAGAGATTTTGACCAAAGCATTAAATTGCGACTCGCCAGGAATTTTCGTCAGATAAAAAAAACAATTCTCTGGTTCTGAGCAAAAAAATGATTTAATTGTCTCGATTTCTTGAGTTTTAATCCCTACTGTTGATAGATTTCCTGCAAAAACAAATAACCAACCTTCGGGAAATCGCCTAGATAATTCTACAAAAGTTGACAATCCTTTGTACTCACTCAAGCTTCCGAGCAAACTTATTATTCTTTTGCCCCTAGCTTTAGCGGCAATATCTTTGACTATCTGCCAATCTAAATCTGGGGGCGATTCATCGGCAAAATCAGGAAAAGCTATGACTGGTTTAGCGATTTTTCCTTGAAGTCTATCGGCAATACCTTCGTCTAGCACCGCGACACCTGGACAGTGCTTAGATTTCAAGACCGCAAGGGGATCGAGAATACCTCGCCGAATTTGCTGATATTTCAGAGTTTTCCGCAGGGATGGTTGAAAATACAATCCAGACCAAGGATAGGGAAAAATGCGATCGCTGGTAGCTGCCGTTAAATAAAGAGCCAAATAACTGTCCAGCCAGGCAAAAAAGGTTAAATCTGGTATTTTGCCCAGTTTTGTGGCGATTTTTTCCATAATCTTCGCCACTTGTTGCCAACGAGCGATCACCAATTTTCGCAGCTGCCATAGCCGTAGAGGGAAGTAGGGTAATAGGGGTTCATTTAGTTCAAAGCAGTGAAGACGATTAGTCAACTCTGGACAACAGCCAATAATCCATTGATTTACTTCTTCTGGTGCGGGACAAAGGACAATTACCTCATGTCCCAATTCTAGCAATGTCTTGGCGAAAAACTTCAGGTAGGTGGGGTGGTGGCCTCCCCACAGGGGATCAACTAGGGCGATGGTTTTCAAGGCTTTTAACTCTGCTTAGATTTCTGTGATACAGCTACGAACATATGATTGCCTATACTAACCTTACTTATGTCATTTTCAAGCAATGGCTCAAGCTGGCCGTAGGAACCCAGTTTAAACCAATTATAGCCACAATCTTTAAGCATTAAGATAATGTCTGAAGGGTGATAACCAAAGGCTTTTGACATTTCATCGGTAATTTCTATTAAAAGTCGAGAGATTTTTTGGGATTGAAACATTTCCAGCATTCCCTTAAGTACAAGGTATTCTCCGCCTTCAACATCAAGTTTCATTAAATCTATATGCTGTACATTATTCTTTTGTAACCAGGTATATCCCTGAAAAAGTTGAACTGGTATTGTCTTAAATTTATCGGGAGCTGCTGAAGGATGAATAATCTTGCCCAATGAGTTATAAACTTCCATTCCAGGTGCGCCTGAATTGAATTCTACAATCTCATCTTTTTCTCCAAAACCTGCCTGATGTATTTCAAGGTTATTAAATTTGTTCAACTCCTTATTTTTTTTCAGTAGATTGAAGGCAAAGTCTCCCGGTTCAAAAGCTATAACACGACCGCTTGGAGTTACTATTTTAGAGCAAAACAGCGAGAAGTAGCCAATGTTAGCACCAATATCCAGAAAAGTTTGTCCAGGTTTGAGATGATCGCCGATGAAATCAAGTGATTCAGGTTCAAATATATATTTAGTATAGCCAATTTTAAAGTACATATCTGGGTGAATTACCATTGGCAGATTGATTCCTGGCATTACATCCACCAACTCTTGACCTTTGGCTTTTGCCGATTCTAATTTAAGCTGATTTTGCCGAAAAAGATTTTGATCTAACTGCAATCGTCGGGCTATTGCTCTTGTTAACCTTCTTGAAAAAAATTTTAGGTTGTTCATGCAATGTCAGTTATGTCTTACTTGGTGTTGTATAAGTTCATCTGTCAACATTTCATTGTCAAGTTTAGTCCTCGAAGCAATAAATATAGAACGACTCAAACCTTGATGTTTTTCTGGATGATTCCAGTCTAGAGGAAATTCCTCATGATTAGGTTGTGTTCTAGGGATGTAAACATAATCAAAATGATTTTGTAAACGAGAAAATATCCATCGTCGTGTTGGACGACATCCCACACCAGAAAAAGCCTGAGTAGGGTTAGCTTGTATTTCTTTAACAGGGTTTATCTGTTCACTATCACCAAAAGAAACACAAGTTTCTAAAAAAAGAATTTTTTGACAAGATTGACTGAGAAAATCCAAGGCCACATCAGGATTTTTCAAATGGTAGAGTAATCCATAGCAATGAACTACATCAAATGGACTATTTTCAATTGGCTGAGGAGAATCCAAATCTAATCTCAAGATATTAACTCCGGGGTAACGCAAGACAAGATAATCAAGATTATCTTGTCTTGTTTCTGTTATCGTAATTTGGCACTCTCTGTCTAGATAGTAATGAGAGTGATCACCTATCCCTGCTCCCACTTCAAGTACTGACATACCTCTTACAGGTATGTTAAGGCTGGCCAAATGTTCAAGTCGTCTTGCATTATGCCTTAAATAAGCATTTGAGTGAAAGTGAAAAACAGGATCATTATTTTTGACTATTTTGTATCTCAGGTATTTAAAAGTCTTCTGAATAATATTTTTGAACATGACTTAAATCCTCTAAGGTTTCTATGTTTATTTTTATTTGAATATATGGGCTTTTTAGTAACTCAAAAGCTTTCTAGGAAAAAAAATTCAAGAATTTTTTCTAAAAATCGTGGTTACTGTTTAGAGGGTTAGGGAGTAAATAAGATTTTAGCCTTCCCCCTATAAAACTGGGCGGCTAAAGTCACAGCAGTGCGATAACGTGTCTGAAACCCGCCTTGTTCCCAATACCTTCCCAAACTTCCATCCTATTGTATCACACCTACTGTTCAATGACAACCTCGGCTTGTAAATGATTATATGGCAGATGAAAGATTCCACAGAAGATAAGTAGTCGTGCAAAATTAATTTCCTAGTCGAGACAGGAGACAGGAGACGGGAGACGGGAGACAGCTATTAGGGATCGGATTTGAGTTTTCAGTTCACTGTTTCCTCACACCAGAAGCCTGACGGAGTAGTAGACCTCTTGCATAAATCCGAAAACAAACGATAGAAACAATAATGGGAGGGACTTTCAGTTAATTATTTATTAGTAGTTGATAATCTTCAAAAATGTTGCTGTACAAGGATCGACTTAAGACTTTTGCAAGAGGTCTAGTAATCAGTGAAAGGCTGCAGCTCAATTTTATAGAAATATCTATATCATATTTTGGGCTTGTAGGGACGAATTGCATTCACCCTCTTTTAATAACTTCTGCTGCTGATTATAAGTGGGAGAAAGTCTCAGAGATGAGATGCACTCGATAAATATTGACTATATCGCCATATTTTTGCTTCTTTTTTGAGGTTTTGTTCTGTTCGACTCAATTGCTCAATACTTCATCGACAAGCAAATGGGAAACCATGTTACTTTTTCTCCAACTTTCTCGGACTCCTGTGGAATTTTTTGGGAAAACTTTGATTCAGTTTTTTCGTAATTCGCCCTAGGGTGGCTCTACTGACTTTAATCTCTGTCTTTTCATAGAGTAAGTTAGATAATTCTTGCAGGGTTGCATCCCTGTTAGCTTCGATGATTTCGACAAGAATTACTAATTGCTCACTATTTAACTTGCTTGGGGGACTGCCTCCCTGGGGACGAGGACGGATATCTCCAGTTTCTTGATATTGTTTCAATAACTTTTGAATAAAGCTTTTGGCCACATTAAATCTCTTGGCTAGTTCTCGAATAGAAATTTTTTCTTTTTCCCAGACATCGATAATTTTTTGGCGAAAATCTACTGAATAGGGTCTCATGTCTGCTCTGTCCCGCAATTATTTGTCTATTTGCCTTCTATTGTACCTCATGGCTCCAATAATTGCCATATTTTCAATGGTAGCGATCAATCTTTGTGTCCTTTGTGTCTTTGTGGTTCGTTCCATTCGCTCCCCCGCAGGACTGTATCTTAGAATACATTCAAACCCAAGAGAGCCATCAGCTTTTTTCTCCCTACTCCCCCTAACCCCCAACCCCGATTTAGATAAAAAAAACTGGAGCGAGCGCTTTTCGCTACCCCAGTGCTGTCACGGAATTCAATTCTGTATCTAAATTAACACATTATTGGCAGCAAGCATGATTAAGGAAATTGGAAATTTTTCCAAGAGGGGCTTGTAAGGGCTGTAACCTTTACTAACAGGGGATTTCAAGCCTGATAAGGCCAAAGTTTTTGGAGTCTATCCTCAAAAATTAAACTTCGGCACTGAGATGTTCCCCCAGATGAACGGTTTTCACCCATTTCAAACGTTTAGGACGCAAAGCCATCCGCAGGCTGACACTGGGAATAATAATAAACCAGTGCATCATATAAATCATGCCGCGAATGGTTTGAGCAAGGATGTCTAAACCGAGAGCGAAAGTGAATTTTTTACCCCTATTAACCCGGATTAATCCTGTCACCATCCCCCAGAGAGAAAGGGAAAGAGCCAAACCAGTTAAAGGCGTTAAAATCGGGGATTGATGCTGGGTAATTGTGATTAAAAGATCGGGAATAGCGGCCGCAGGTAAGATATATTGAACAATCAAAAAAGCAATTAAATCAAACTTTTTCGGCCAAGGCATGGGAGACTTTAAAATCGCTTTCCAATAGTCGAGATAACGCTGAAAACCACCTTCGGCCCAACGATTGCGCTGATGCCATAAAGCGATCGCGGTTTTCACCCCTTCTTCCGCTACTGCGGGAAAATTTAAGATATTAATTTTCCAATTATCGATATGGAGACGAATAGTTAAATCAAGATCGTCGGTGATCGTTTGTTCATTCCAACCCCCGCAACGATTTAAGGCACTACGACGGACAAATTGACCATTTCCGCGCAATTCTCCGATCCCTCCCACCGCGATCCGTTGCTGTTGGAAACAGCTATCAAAGATCATTTCTACCGCTTGTCCTTTTGTCCAGAAGTTTTCGGCGGCATTGGCGATCGCTTTTCGCACCTGTACCGCACCCACTTCTCGATCGTCGAACATCGGCACCACATGACGCAGTAAATCGGAGGATAATCCCGCATCGGCATCGAATACACCGATAATTTCCCCGTTAGTTAGGGATAAAACCTGATTCAAGGCGCCGGATTTGCCACCTCCGGCATTAGCAGCACGATGGAGAATTTGTAATTGGGGATATTCTAGAGCCAGGCGATCAAGAATCGCCCCCGTGTTATCGGTGCTATAGTCATCGACGATCCAAACTTCCAATTTATCTTGGGGGTAGTCTAGATGACAGAGATAATTAACCAGTTTCGTGATTACGGTTTCTTCATTTTTGGCCGCTACTAAGAGAGAAACCCTGGGGACAGAGGCTAAATCCTGATCCAGTAAGGGAATTGGCGGCGTTTCCGGTTTGGTGAACAGCAGCCGCAAAGCTTGCCCCGATAGTACCATAGTTAGGGCGATAATCGCCCAATAACCCCAACTCAGCCAATGAAGTCCGATAATTATTGTCCAGATCGCCATGAGGCTAAAAGCCGCTTTCTGTCTGCGTCCCGATCGGCCTTGAAAAATTTCGCTCCTAAATTCGTCCTCCTCGTCTTCGGGATCGGACCAGTCAGATAGGAGGGAACCAATCGGGTCTAATTCTTCGTTATCATCCTCTCGCGACCAATAATTTTCTGCCATAATCGACTCAGGTTAAGTAACTGTTCAAGTAGACGCTTATTTCTTGCTTTATTTTACCGAAAATTGTTAAAATTTTTAACAGAATCTTAAGTTTTTTCGGGAAATAAACCCTAGTTTTTCAAGCTATTGGCTTTTTTTTCCCTATAAATGCGCTTTTTCGGCTAAGATTGCTTTGTTTACATTCGTTGAGAAAATTTAACATTTATCCCCTATGTCAAACCTGCTCCTCTGTGTCGGACTGATTTGTGGCTCAATTATTTGGGTGGAGATCGTGCGTGATTGCTATCATGCTCTGGCCCACCATTGGCAGCCCCTTTATCGTCTGCACGTCTGGCATCATCGGGTTTTTCGTCCCGATCTGTCGGTAATGAGCGAGGAAATTTATCGTCGGGCCCACTGGTACAATGATGTACCGGAGGCCTTGGTTATGTTGGCTGCCAGTGTTTTACCGGTACTATTGGCCTACTCTTGGGGGTTCGATCGCCCTTGGTTGGGTTGGTTAGGTTCCCTTTATACTTTGGCTTTTCTCAGTACGGCGATCGGTCGAGGTTTAGGTATCGCCAATCTGGAGGAATTAACCGATTTAACCCATCGTCCGGGGCAATTTGAGAGTTTCCCCGCTCAATGGCGCGTTAATCGTACCTACCACTGGCGACACCATTTTGATAACCAAAAGGCTTATTATTGTGGAACTTTCACCTTTATGGATAAATTGATGGGGACGGCTCTTTCTCTCAAGGGTAAAACGATCGCCATTACTGGAGCGAATGGAACCTTAGGGCGATCGCTGTTAAAGTACCTACAACTGAAGGGAGCCAAGGTGATCGCGCTCACTTCCGGGGAGAATGCGATCGCTATTGAAATTAACGGCGAATCAGTACCTGTAAAAACCGTAAAATGGCAAATCGGTGAAGAAACGCAACTTGAGGACCTATTTAAGTCTGTAGATATACTGATTTTAAATCACGGCGTTAATGTCCACGGCCAAAGAACCCCAGAAGCGATCGAATTAGCCTACCAAGTGAATACTTTTTCCGTCTGGCGTTTAATGGAATTATTCTTCAAAACTGTCCGCACTAACGAGCAAATTGCCCGCAAGGAAGTCTGGGTGAATACCTCGGAAGCGGAGGTTAATCCTGCCTTTAGTCCCCTCTACGAACTCAGTAAACGGGCGATCGGTGATATGATTACCCTGCGTCGTTTAGATGCCCCCTGTGTGGTAAGAAAGCTAATTCTTGGCCCTTTTAAGAGTAATTTAAATCCTGTGGGTATTATGTCCGCCGATTGGGTGGCTAAACAGATTATCAAGGCGGTACAAAGGGATAGCCGCAATATTATTATTACTATTAATCCCTTGACTTTTATCACCTTCCCAATTAAAGAATTCTCTGTTTCTACCTACTTAAAACTATTTACTCGTTCCCCAAAAAATCGGGAAAATCCCTAACTATTTAGGGTTTGCAGCAAAAAGTTTGTTGGTGGGGACAGGGTGTGGGGTGTGGGGTGTGGGCTTCGGCCGTGAGCTCAGCCGAACGGGTGTAGGGTTTTACCCATTTTCAGGGGGTTAATTACCTAATTTTCAGGGAAAAAGTCCAGGGATTTTCCCCCCGATCACTCCCATATCTGGTACTTTTTGATTAACAAAAGGTCTAAAAGTGTTACCCAACAAGGTTTTCAGATTTATTCAGCAAACCCTAACTATTTATCCTTAATCGGGGATTAAGACTATTTTTCCGCGCACTCTTTCCGATTCACTATAATTATGAGCTGCTGCCACCTGGGAAAAAGTATAGGTGCGATCGATTCTAACAGTTAATTTACCCGATTCGATCGCTTCTTTGAGAAATTGCCAGTCGGACGCTTGTGCTTGAGCAAAAAATATCACTTTCCCTTTTTGTGGCAACCAAGCACCGAGATAATTTAGGAGGATAATTCCTGGATTTGGTAGGGTGGTTATATAGGTGCCTTGGGGTTTTAAAAGCTGACGACAGTGCCAAAAAGAAGACTTAGCCACAGCATCGAAGATTATATCATATTTCTGCTCAGTTTTTCTCCAATCTTCTTGGGTATAATCGATAACTTTATCTGCTCCTAAAGAGGTGACATAATCGATATTTTTACTACTACAAACTCCATCTACTTGTGCGGAGAAAATTTTTCCTATCTGCACAGCAAAGCTACCCACTCCTCCCGATGCACCATTAACTAAAATCCGATTTCCTGCTTGAATACCGCCAAAATCGCGCAAGACTTGCAAAGCGGTAGAAGCAGCTAAAGGAGTGGCGGCAGCTTCAATAAAACTCTGATTATGCGGTTTTTTAACTAATAGGGAAGCGGGAATAATTGCATATTCAGCATAGGTTCTACCGGGTAATTGATTGACAAAACCAAAAACCTCATCTCCGATCTGGAATTGTTCCACCTGACTACCTTTTTCAACGATAATTCCCCCATAATCAAAACCTAATTGCAGGGGAAATTTATTACCTGTGGCTATTTTGAGCATCCCCCGACGAATCTTCCAATCAATCGGATTAATTCCCGCTGCCATAATCTTAATTAATACTTCTTTCCCTTGGGGAATTGGCTTTTCTATGTCTGTGTATTGGAGAACATTACTATCGCCATAGCGATTAATGATAATAGCTTTCATAATTAAGAAAAAAGTTGATAAAATAGTAAGGGAGCAAAAGTAATGACCAAGAGAACAAAAATCCAAACTCGTCCCGCCAAAAGATTATAATCTTGCCCTAATCTTGACCAAGAGTGACCAGCGATAAAATGACCGAACAGAAACTCAAAACCCACTGTTAATACTAACCAAATTAAACCGATAGTAATGGCTTGACCGGAGGATTCTAGACCCCAAAAATAGACAAGAGTGCCAATATAAAGACTAAAAAAGAGGCTGCCTGTCAGGGTAGAAATTTGATGAGCGCGTAGTTCATCGAGATATTTTCCGTAGGTGGTTTCCCTGAGAATACCGTTACTAATTCCTATTAAGACCATTGGGAGCCATGCGACAATGTAGCGACTAATCATAGCTGTTGGTTTAGAACTCGCTCTAATCGTATTATATACTGCAGCTGTCCTTGGTAAAGGCTGCATCTCAATTTGGTCGAAATATCTAGATGACATTTTGGGCGCACGCAGTTCGATAAATCACTGACCACGGTGCGCCCCTACCATTGGCGCAATCATATTATTTATTGTAGGGGCGAATTGCCTTCGCCCTCTTTGAATAACTTCTGCTGCTCACCATCGGTGAGAGAAAGTCACAAATAGGAGATGCAGCCTTGTCAAATCTCTCAAGGCAGGGCAGCAGGAAGTGGGGAGCGGGTTTTTAAAGTTGGATCTAGAGTTAATCGTCCTATTAAAAACGGATTTGGGGTTAAAAAGGGAAAAAAAGGCGTGTAAAAGGACTGACATTTATAAATACAATGTATTTGTAAGAGGTTTACACGCCCGGACAGCTTTAAACATCCGCTTTCAATCTATAATCCCCCATTAGCGCCAATATAGATGTAATCTCGATCCTCTTCTGACTATGATTTGTATCAACAAATGATGGGCGCTTGGAGCAGAACAGGGAGGTGACAGTAGGGTAAATTGTTAATTTTCTTGGTAATTCAGCTAGATTATCCGAAAAATGTCACACTAGAGGTAGAGGAGCGTCAACTATCAATCATCAGCTTTCAGCAATTTTTGACTATTTCCCCAGAGTATTGCTGGCAGCCGATGGGAAAAAAGCAACTTCAACCCTGAAGTTATCTGCTATCGAGGAGGTTAATTCTATGAATAATACGGAAACACTCTCAGTCGATCGGGATACCAACAAACTCTATAATAAAATTCTCGTGGCTGTGGATTATCAAGATGTCACTCCAGAGGTGTTGAATGCGGCCATCCTCTTAGCAAAAACCTACGCTAGTGAGTTGCGGATTATTTATAGTCTGTCTAAACCTTTGATTCCCTACACGGAAACTTTTATTTATGGTAATCTGATCGGTTATGGTGGCGGTTATCCCTCCGATATGATCGCCTTAGAACAACAAATCACCGAAGAAATGCAGGCAGAATTACAGGCTTGGTTAAACGGTTTAGTCGATCGAGCTAAGGAAGATAATATCACGGCCAAGGCTGATTATTATATCGGTGATCCAGGGCAGAAAATTTGTCAAGTTGCCCAGCAAGAGGGGATAGATTTAATTATTGTTGGTCGTCACGGTCGATCGGGTTTATCTGAGTTAATCTTAGGTAGTGTCAGTAATTATGTGGTGCATCATGCTCCTTGTTCGGTTTTGGTAGTACACATCACTCATTAATTAGAAAAGGTTGAAATCCATTTTTTGCTGTCCATTGAATCGCTCCATCTCTCCCGGTCCAGTAAGTCTTAATCCTAGCCTTTCTCAGTTGATTTCTGGCATTGCGGGAGAGATTGTTAGTGACAGCGATCGCTGTTTGTGGTCGAATTGACTCTAACCATTGTTTATCTAGATTACTTCCCTGCCATAATAACACTAGGGGGCTGAATTCTTGGGATAAATTAACGGGAATTTTCGGGTTGACAATCCATAGCCAAGATTGATTTTTTACCTGAAATTTAAATAAATTTTTCTCGAGCAATTGTCCAGTAATTTCACCAAGATTAAATTTTTCTGACTGGGATAAATTAATAGTTTTTTGGATCGGTATATCCTCACTGATAGTTGAGAATTGCGCCGAATTATTGACGGTTATTGCTCCTTGTATTTGATTAATTCCCTCCTGTCGCAAAAAAGGTAAAACTGTATAACGTGCTGTGGCAGGTTCTTCCCCATTAATTAAGAGAGTATTTCCTCGATTTTGAATAATTATTACCGGTTGCGATTTGGTGGCTAAAACTGTCACCTGAGTTAAAGTAAAATGCTGATAAATAATCGGTATTAAAATTACAGCGAGGATAAATAACCCGATTAAATGCCACCGTTGACGAAACCAGAGATTAAAGCAGATTAAGGTAAGGCAAATATAAATAATTAACATCACTCCTAAAGATAATTTACCTGTGGAGTAGGTACTAAAAGGAAGCCGACTAAAAAAGGTGGTAATTTGCAGTAATAACTCTAGAGGGTAATAGAGAATACTAGCGCCGATACTGCCCAAAGGGGGATAAATTAAGCCTAAAAAAGCAGTAAAAACTCCTCCTAAACTAATTAGGGTAATTAGGGGAGTTGTGATAATATTAATGGGTATATTATAAAGAGTGATCGAGTTAAACGTAAACATTAATAAAGGCATAGTCCAGAGAGTGGCAGCTAGACTAATAGCTATAGGTTCAGCGATTAAATTAGGGAAATAGTCAATTTTATTTTTCAGTAAAGGAACGGTAATAATTAATCCCAAAGTTGCCAAAAAACTTAACTGAAATCCTAAATCCCAAATCCAGAGAGGTTGCCATAATAATAGAATTGTAGCCGCTAGTAACAGGGAACCTAAACTATTAACTTGTCGATTATAAAGCAGACCGATTAATGCCCCAATTCCCATCAAAATCGCCCGCAGAACTGAAGGTTGTAACCCTGTTAAAGTTCCGTAAATTATTAAGATAGTAAGGGCAATAATAAACTGTTTTTTAGGGGATAAATTGCGAGTAATAGTTAAAACAAATCCCAACAAAATAGCCACATGAAAGCCAGAAGCTGCTAAAATGTGAGCCAATCCAGTTTTAATAAATAAATCAGTGATTTTTGCTGGCAAATTAACCGCTTGTCGTCCGAGAGTAATTGAACTTAATAAAGTGCCTTTTTCTTGCCCTAGTCCTTGAATTTGTGCCTCAACAATGCGCTGACGAATCTGCCAAACTCCCCAAGTCGGTGACTTTTTATCAATAATTATCTCCCCTTTTAAACCAGCAAAAGCACCCCGACGCGCTAGATAATTAGCAAAGTCAAAAGCATTGGGATTATTGGCACGACGGGGACGATAAAGTAATCCTTTAACTGTTATTTCTTGTCCGGGATAAACCTGATTTTCTGCTAGATTGGGGAGAGTAACGTAGAGTTTACCCTCGGATTTTTTTGTGGGTAAATTCCTAAGGCTAAATTCCTTTACTTCTAACCAAAATTGTAAATTTTCTCGGCGATTGAGACGAATTTCTGATCTAATACTGCCCGTGATTTTAATAGAGTTAACCACATTATTTTTTAAAAGATGACTGATATCGTTTGCGCTGGGGTAAGGAGTGCGAATTTCCAGATAAACAACGGCAAATATAGCTATTAATCCCGCTATCAGCCAAATTTTTTTCGGGGGACTTTGCCACCAAAAACGACGGATAAAAGTTGTGGTTAACAGGGTAATTAAACCAAGAATAACAATTCTAATTACCACTTCTTGCCATCGGTTTAACTGGGGACTAAAATCTAGCAGACCTGTAGATAATAATCCCAGAATATAGGCTAAACCAAGAATAACGCTATTAGGGCGATTCATAGAAATTTTTGTTAAAGAATTTCAGAATTAGCGGGCATTATTTTTACCTAAGTATCAGCGAAAATCGAGATTAAAAAGTAACTTAGCGTAAACACGATGGGGATCGTTAAATGTAGGTAACTTTAATAATTCCTGCTGAAAATTTTGCCATTCCTGCGTCAAAGGATGATTATTTTTAGTGAGAGGAGGAAGATAGGTTTGCAAGAAATTAGAGAGAAGTTCTTCTTGCCAACTTTGCGATCGAGGATATTCTTGAAGACTCCAATCATCCCCTAATTTAGCTGTTTTGGCTGCGTATTGTACTGCCACTTCTAGACCACCAATTTGATCAACTAAACCAATTTTAACCGCATCTTTTCCCGTCCAGACACGACCTTGGGCCAGAGTTCTAACCTTGTCTGGGGATAATTTTCGCCCCTTGGCCACCGTCTCGATAAATAAATCATAGAACCGATTAACTGCCCCTTGATAAATTTCTAATTCTTGGGGATTTTTCGGTCTAGTAATAGTAGATATATCGGCTAATTGTCCAGTTTTTACCGTATCCCAATCGATGCCATTATTATTAGCAATCTTCTGGATATTTAACAATAATCCAAACACACCTATCGAACCAGTAATTGTATCATTATCAGCAAAAATTCTTTGACCCCCCATGGCGATCCAATAACCCCCAGAAGCTGCCACATCACCCATAGAAATAATTACCGGTTTGGTCGCATCTAAACGCTTAATTTCCCGCAGAATCACCTCAGAAGCGGTGGCACTTCCCCCCGGACTATTAATCCGCAAAACTACCGCTTTCACCTCCTCCTTCCCCTGTAATTTTCGCAGTTCTTTCGCCAATTTATCCCCACCGATTTGGCCTCTATCTCCCTGACCTTCTACGATTGTCCCTTCTGCATAAACTATCGCTATTTGATTGCTACTATCTCCCCCCTCATCATCGAGAGAACTAGCATAATTAGCTAAAGAAATTTGCGAAAAAGAGCCAGAATTTTCCTCCTCATTAGTTTTATTTTTTGCTTCTCCCGTCAACTCTTTAGCTAAAACAATTACTCGATCTAAATAGGCCACTTCATCAACAAAACCCGCCTTTTTCGCCGTGGTTGCTTCCAGAATACCTTGAGTATCAGAAATAGTTTGCACCTGTTGGGGGGTTAAATTACGACTTTTGGCCACTGTGGAACTATAGTTAGACCAAATTGTATCGAGTAGGGTTTGCAGCTGCTGACGATTCTGGACACTTAAATCCTGACGCGTATAGGGTTCCACTGCACCTTTAAAAGAACCCACTTTTACCACTTGTACCCCCACACCATACTTTTCTAGTGCATCGGCAAAAAAGGTTTGTTGACTACTTAACCCATTAATTTCCATTCTCCCCACGGGGTTAATAATCACCTTTTCAGCAACGGAAGCGAGATAATATTCCTTTTCCGTCCATTCCACATCGTAGGCGATAATTTTTTTACCTGATTGGCGAAAATTTGCCAAAGCTTGCCGCACTTCCGTCAGGGTAGCATAGCCATATTCACCGACATTGTTGCGACCGTAGAGTAACAGACCGACAATATTATCATCAAGGGTGGCCTTTTCGATCGCCGCTATCACCTGTCGCAAATTTAAAGTGGTCGTACTCTCACCGGTCAAACTATCGGCTAAACTGGAACTAGGGGGAGCATCGCTGATATTGGTGGCCAAGTTAAAAACTAAGACCGATTTTTCCTTAACTGAGGAGCTATCGCTAGAAATAAGCAAGGAAAGCAGTAAAAATGCTAATCCTCCCACACCTAAGACCGAAAATGCCAATAATCCCAATAAAGTTCCCAAGCAACTAGCGAAAGTTTGTTTAAAAAACTGGCCCATCGGTTTTCATCTGCTACTAATTATCCTGTTTCCTATTGTAGGGATTCCCCGCCCAGAAACAAGTTTTTTCTTTCCGAACAAATGTACTAAAAACCTTGGAGATAGTGACTGGAGTTGTGAAGTGTCAAGGGATCGGCTAAGATGATGATAGACAATTTCCAGTTAAAGAGATGAATCAATTAAAACCCAAACTTGTCAATTATCCAGATTGGGATCGAAAAGAGCAAATTAAACGAAATCGTTCGGCTTTGGCTATCTTAGAACAAAGACGACAAAAACGGTCACAAATAACCGATAAGCAAGACCAAGAAATTTCCCAGTCTTTCCTCAATTTTCAGACTGCGATTGATAATGATCGTCCTTTGGGTTCAAAGCTTTATAGCCAAGGATGATCGTCTTTATCGATTCGGGGGTTTTGGGTTGATTAACTCATCCTAAAAAAGCGGGTAAACTGGGAAGATTGGCCTTATTCACTTTTGTCTAAGGGTGCTTATGTAGTTAGTTCCGATAGCTGTGATTATGAAGTCAGAAAAAGCCTATTATTAGAATCGGTCAAGAAAAATTCCTTTAATAGCTAGATAATTTAGATACCGAGGTGATGTTAGAATCGTCACAAATTTGGGTAGAAACTCGAAAGATTGGCCAACAAACGGCTGATAATTACAATATTGACGTAGATATTATTATTCTTGCTCATTGGCAGTTATTAAAAAAACAAGATCCGAGCCGTTATCTAGTCATCGCTACTACCAATGTCAAACATTTTCGGGGATTTGCAGAAGCTTTAAATTGGCAAGATATTAACATATAACAGCTTTAAGCTTGATCATTTTTTCACTTTAACTACTTAATCTTATGCAGTTTATTGATCGCGCCGAAATAGAAGTGGAAGGGGGTAAGGGAGGTGATGGAATTGTCGCTTTCCGTCGGGAAAAATACGTCCCCGCCGGCGGTCCGGCCGGAGGTAATGGGGGAAAAGGTGGTTCGGTAATTTTTGTGGCCACTCAGAACCTGCAAACCCTGCTAGATTTCCAGTATAGTCGCTATTTTAAGGCCGATGACGGTAAACGGGGCGGCCCCAACAACTGCACCGGAGCCAACGGGAGCGATCGCATTATTAAAGTTCCCTGTGGTACAGTGGTTTACGATCTCGATAGCGAGGAAATTATCGGCGATTTGGTCACTCCCGAACAGACTTTAATCGTGGCTGCCGGGGGAAAAGGGGGATTAGGCAACCGCCACTTTTTAAGCAATAATAATCGCGCACCCGAATACGCTTTACCCGGTTTAGACGGGGAAAAACGCCATTTACGCCTAGAATTGAAGTTATTAGCGGAAGTGGGCATTATCGGGCTGCCCAATGCGGGAAAATCCACCCTAATCTCGGCCGTTTCCTCTGCTCGTCCCAAAATCGCCGATTATCCCTTTACGACTCTCATTCCTAACTTGGGAGTGGTACGCAAACCCACGGGAGATGGGACGGTATTCGCCGATATTCCTGGATTAATCGAGGGAGCGCACCTAGGAATCGGCTTAGGACACGAATTTTTACGCCATATCGAACGCACACGCCTGTTAATTCATCTTGTCTCCTTGACATCAGAAGACCCGATCGCCGATTATCAAATTATTCAAGGGGAATTAGCCGCCTATGGTCGGGAATTGGAAAAGCGATCGCAAATACTGGTTTTCAACAAAATTGATGCTGTGGACGAGGAAACGATAGATAACTACCAAAAGCAGTTTGCTAAAATAACCAATGCCGAGATTTTGACTATTTCCGCCGTAACAGGAGCCGGATTAACGACTTTACTCGCCAAAGTTTGGCAGCAATTAGAGCAACTGGAGAGGGTCGAGGTTGAAACCCCTTCCCTGTTTTCCTAAAATCGCTCGTTAGTTGTTGAGCTGCCGGGGTGCGGGTGGTCGGCGATTGCTCGGTCTTCTTTCCGTACCTTCAAAGTTACCATTAGAACGACGGGTGCGGCGCTGTTCGCCTTCATTTTCGGCCGCATAGACTTCTAGATAAAGAGAGCGACCCGCACTCGCGGCCGCCATTTCTAGGGTAGTTCTAATCGCCTGTAAATTACGTCCTCCCCGGCCGTAAACTTTGCCTTTATCGGCATCATCGAAGGCTACACGCACCCAAAGACGTTCATTTTCCTTACAGCGCTCGATATCCAATCTCAGTCTGGCTGGATCTTCCAAAAACGGCTCGATCATAAATTTCACCAGTTCGAGATAATTGGGGGTACTAGGCATTGATTTTCTCGAAAATTTTCTGTTTGGTGAGAATGCCGCGCACGGTGTCCGTCGGTTGCGCACCTTGTTGTAAGCGTCGGATAATCCCTTCTTCATCCAGACGTACTTCATCGGTGCGGGGATTGTAAAATCCTAACTCCTCTAGGGGACGACCATCGCGACGACTGGTGCTAACGGCCGCAACGATACGATAACTGGCTTCGCGTTTTTTACCAAAGCGTTTTAGACGTAATTTGATCATGGTTACTCAAAAATTCTCCTTTCCGATTCTAACTCATCCAGGCGGTATTTCCACAAGTGGCGATCGAGGGAACGGTGGGCAGCCTTTCGATATTATTGAAAATAACGCCGATATCTTAATAGTGAGGTACAAGGTTTGAGGGTGTTAGTTTTGGCTAACACACCCAAAATTAAGATTAAAGTTTTTACCCCTCTCTAACCGTAAACTTTCCCATAATACTCTTGATATTCTTTGGATAACAAAGGTTGCCACCAATCCCGATGATCGAGATACCATTGAATGGTTTTTCTTAATCCCCCCTCTACGGTTTCTTGAGGTTGCCAACCTAATTCGGTGCGAATTTTACTGGCATCAATAGCATACCGGCGATCGTGTCCAGGGCGATCCTTGACAAAAGTAATTAAATTCTGAGCAGGTTTCACGGGTAAATCGGGAGCTAATTCATCCATTAACTCACATAACATCCTGACTAAATCGATATTTTTGACCTCATTATTTCCGCCAATATTATAGGTTTCTCCCACTTTTCCCTTGTGAATAACTGTATCTAAAGCTTGACAATGATCCCGCACATATAACCAATCTCGAACATTTTGACCATCACCATAAACGGGTAAAGGTTTACCCAAAAGAATATTAATACACATCAAAGGAATTAACTTTTCTGGGAAATGGTAGGAACCATAATTATTAGAGCAATTAGTAATAATTGTCGGCATTCCGTAGGTATGAAAATAAGCTCTCGCTAGATGATCACTCCCCGCTTTTGAGGCAGAATAGGGACTATTAGGAGCATAGGGAGTAGTTTCGGTAAAAGCCGGATCATCTACTCCTAAACTGCCATAAACCTCATCGGTGGAAACGTGCAGAAAACGATAGTTATCGGGTTGATGATTACTTAACCAATGTTGCCGAAAACTTTCTAATAGAGTAAAAGTTCCCACCACATTAGTCTGCACAAAAGCCCCAGGTCCAAGAATCGATCGATCCACATGGGATTCGGCGGCAAAATGGGCAACTGTATCGATATTTTCACCAGCAAATAATTGATCAACTAAAGCTCGATCGCAGATATCCCCTTGCAGAAAACGAAAATTCTTTCTATCTTTCAGTGTCGCTAAATTATTCAAATTACCCGCATAGGTAAGAGCATCGAGAACAATGACACGATCCTCAGGATAATTCTCGCACCAATGATGAACAAAATTCGAGCCGATAAATCCCGCTCCACCAGTAATTACTATGTTTCTAGCTTGATTTTCTGTCGCCATGGCCACCTCTAGCAAAAGTTTGCTACTTATTTTAGGCTTTTTTGCTTCACACTTCT
Source organism: Microcystis sp. M144S2 (assembly GCF_020246065.1). Classification (NCBI taxonomy): domain Bacteria; kingdom Bacillati; phylum Cyanobacteriota; class Cyanophyceae; order Chroococcales; family Microcystaceae; genus Microcystis; species Microcystis sp. M144S2. The sequence goes on along the minus strand of NZ_JADBTR010000044.1, from coordinate 29,085 downwards.
TCATCAAAAGTGATCTGATCGGAACGATAATCCGGCGGTTCAACGTGAATTAAAATTCTCACAGGGCTAAATTGTTGGGTTAATCTTGCTTCTACCGCTTCCGTGATTGCGTGAGCAGTTTCCACATCTTCAGCGGAGACAACTAGGTGCATTTCTATAAATACCTGTCTTCCCACCACTCCCCGAGATGCGATCGCATGACAATTAAGCACCCCCGGCACCTCCATGACAATTTGATGAATCACTTCAGGAGCGATCGCCATTTCATCCACTAACAAAGGTAAATTCTCCATCAGGACTTTCCAACCACTGCTAAACACCAAAAAAGCGACGGGAAAGGACAAAATCACATCTAACCATTGTAATTGGGGAATATTAGCCGTATTGCCCACCCAAACCCCGACTAAACCCAATAAAACCGTAATTGTCACCCACACATCACTCATGGTATGACGAGCATCGGCAATCAAAATCGCACTACCGACACGCTGCCCCACCGATCTTTCATAATAGGTGACAAAAATATTCACCCCTAAAACGATAATTAATAGCCATAACTCAGGACCTGCAATCTCGACGGGTTTTCCTCCTTTGATAATACGCATGATCCCCCCTTGCAAGATTTCAAAACAGGCAATCCCCAAAAATGCGGCGATCGCTAAAGCTCCGATCGCTTCGTATTTCAGATGTCCGTAGGGATGATCTCGATCGGGATAGGGAGAGGAAAACCGCATCGCTACTAATCCCAAGACATTATTGGCACTATCGGTGACACTATGGAGAGCATCCGCTTGCAGACTTAAAGCACCAATTCTCAAACCCACCCCCGCTTTGATCGCCATAACCAAAATGTTCAGCAGTAGGGTGATCCAGAGAACTTTTTGGACGGTAGCCCGATTATCTTTTAAAACAGCCACAGGATTATCAGTTATCAGTTATCAGTATTAATTTTCCCACTCCTATCTCCGTTTTTTTCCTTTTTACTTTTGGCTCTTCTAGAGTACTGGACAGTGCAAAGTTCTTGCCGGGGGGAAATCTGACTATCCCCAGGATGATCAGGCTCAAATTTTGGCTAAAGTCGAAGCCTTTGAAGGTTTTGTTACTCTCAATGCCCTTGGTTTGCTCCCAGTTCTCAGTTTAGAATTGCCTAAGACCATTTAGGCAGACTTCCCTGGCTGGTTCGCACTCTTCCCCGCCATGGCTTGCCTAGCGAGCGGATTGCTCTACTCGCCCTGCAACACCCTCGCCCAAGCCTTTTTCCCGCAAAGCCCACCCAGTCTACTTTTGCCTAAATTACTCGCCGCCAAACCCGACCCCATCCCCAATCCTGATCCGCTGGACTTAGCCCCATAACCGTTACTCGATTCCACCACTCTAAACTTCGTACTCTCCAGGAACGAAGAGCCAGATTAAAAAACCTAGAAATCAGATTTTAGGATGGGAAACAAGTTGAATATCGATTTTACTTCTCTTGAATTCCCACTCTTGACCTCTCAGCCTTCCAATCTTCCAGAAATTTTCCTTGTTGCCGGAGAACTATGATACAATGGCATCAAAAAATAGAGGAAAAATTTTTTTATCATGGACAAGGTGTCAACACCAAGCCTATCAATTGTTATTCCCACTAGAGAAGGATTCGCTGACCACTGGTTTAATGCGCTGACCGAGGTCAAGGGAGAAGTAGAATTTATCTTGGTTCATCCACCAGAAGCACCTAAGTATCCCACGTCCGACCCCAGGGTACAGCAAATAGTCAGTCCCTTGCGGGGAGAAATTATTCAAAGAATTAGTGGATTGATGAATGGGACAGTACCTTACACACTAACCATTAATTGTGATGAGTTTCTTCATCCCGATATCTTGACCATGGTTCTACAGTATTTCCAGCGATTTCCAGATAGCTGGGTGATGAGACTCTGTACTAAGCGATTTCAGTATGGGGAAACAAAAGAACTGACCGCTCCCTGGCAACCGCTGCCCCGGATAGAAGAGCTGCCAGTGTGGGATAAAAGCTCCAAAAATCAGGATATCCCCGCTCAAAGTGGCTACTTAAAGGAAATTCCCATCGTTCCTTTTGACAAAAGAAAGTTAGATTTGATGTGCTTTGTGCGCGAAAGAAAAGATCATCACGGCCCTCATACTGAAAATTTTGATAAAAAAGTCTGGCTCACTCAAATGGTACAGGCAACCTGCAAAGATATCGTTAGTTTGTTACCATTAATGGGTCCGTTTAGGTATATTCCATTTTGGTGTTTAGATCGTCTTTTGGGTTTATTTATTCAAGCTAAGTTTTTCGAGCAAGGCCAAGGGAAAATCATCGGTCATCTCATGCCATCTCCAGAACAGTTACGCATGGAAAACAATCCCCCCGAATATAGAAGACTAAATCGCTATGGTATTTTATCAGAAATTTTCCTAGTCAAGTGTTTTCCTCAGTATGGATATATGTGGAATCTGGTGATTACCAATCTCAGGGAAGTTCCCAAAAAATATGTACTTTATCGACTAGGAAAAGAGGGATAGTCAGCTAATAATGATCAACTCACCAATTCTATCAATCGTTACTCCAACTCTGGGCAAATTTTCCGAATATTGGTTGCAACAACTTCTGGCAATTCAAGGGGAAGTAGAATTTATTTGGGTTTATCCTCCCGGAGCAGTTACCCCTTCCGTAGAAGACCCCAGAGTCAAAATTTTTCATAGTCTTTATCAGGGAGAAACGGCCCAGAGGGCCGTCGGTCTTCTCAATGCTTCCGGTCAATATGTGTTGGCTCTCGATGATGATGATTTCTTGCATCCTCAGGTGGTTGCCTTAGCGAAAGATTACTTTGATAATTTTCCCCAAAGTTGGCTCTTGCGTCTCCATAAGGGGGGAATTGATTATCTCGATGAGGAAAGAATTAAAGCTCCCTGGCCGGAGCTACCCGCTATCAATCAGTTAAATATCTCTAGAAAAAGACAAAATAAGTACCAAGATTTAGTGGAAGTTCCTATCGCTCCCCTAGATAATCCTTTCGAGTTAAGACTAGCTTTATGGCCCTACGGCAAAAGAAAAGATATTCATGGCTGTCATCTAGAACCGTTCAATAATAATATTTGGAAGACTGCCTTAGTGAAAGAAGCCTTAGATGATTTTGTCCGCAACATGAGGATAGGAGAAATTTTAACTTGGTTGCCTCTCTGGGGATTTGATAGAGCTTTAGGATTATTTCTGCAAGCGAAGTTTTTTCAAAAAGATATATATATCGGCCATTGGATGCCCGAACCCAGTCAAATAAGATATATAGTCAGACCTTATTCCATGAAAAGCCCAAGAATTCTTTTTCCTTCCGATGCTTTACTGGTCAAGCGATTTCCCCAGTATGGTTATTTCTGGAATCTCTTTTTCGAGGAGTTATACAATGGCATCAAGACCAAAATCAAAAGTCTCTGGAAAGCATGACTAATTATTGTATTATACTTTACCAATCTCTTTTTATTTCCCAATCACTCAAGTCACCGAGATAGGCTTTATCCATTACTAGGCTCAATTGAAGCTTGCTGTATAAGATATATGCTGTCAGGTTTTCCTCTTTAACTACTCTCTGCTTCATTATTTCTTAACAAAAAGTCTCTTAATCACGAGGTTAAACCTGATTTCGGAAATTAAAAAGTTCAGGTAATTCAATCTGACTTTTTTCGTAATCTTGGGGGATGCCTATGTCAATAAAATATTCGTCAGAAATAAAGCCATACATAGGAATTTTCTCGGTATAAACTTTGAGAAAGTCGTCCTCAAAAGAAAATTTTGATGGCAGATCAAAGCTGGATAATATGTTTTTCCATACACAATATATGCCGCCATTAATATAGCCCTTATCTTGGTATTTTTTGGATTCAAACCCAATAATTTTTTGGTCATCGTCTAGCAGAACATTATTATAACGATCAAAGTCAGTTAGGGGCTTCAGAGCAACAGTTATCAGGGATTTCTTTTGATTATGTAAATTAATTAAGGCGGATAAATTGACATTAAACAAGGTATCTCCGTTAACAATTAATGCTTGTTCGGTTTGAATTTTATTTAGTGCAAACTGGACTGCTCCTCCAGTTCCCAAGGGGCTATCTTCTATCAGATAATTTAGCTCGTATTCTTTGTATTGATCGCCAAAATGATCGATAATTTTCTGATGTTCATAGCCAACAGAAACTAAAAATTTGTTGGTAATTTTTTGAGAGATTAAGTAATCTAATAGATATTCTAAAAAAGGTCTGTCGGCAACGGGAGCCATAGGTTTTGGTAAACTGTTGATAACCGATCGCAACCTAGTTCCTAACCCACCCGCCAGAATAATTACGTCCATAGATACACCTCAAAAATCTGAATTATTGCCAATCTTTTGAAAACTATTTTTAGGCTTATAGGGATAATCCTCCCCCGTCGATCCTTTGCTTGCTATAATGTCCATGCTTGGGTTCCGTATTTGGTAAAGTGAAAATTAATCACTTGGCCTCCTGCTGCTTTCAAAGCTTTAGTTACTTCGATTTTCTTGGTAGGATCGACCATAAAGATAATAAAACCACCGCCACCGGCTCCCGATATTTTGCCCGAATAGGCCCCGGTTTCCCTCGCTACCTGATAAATGTGATCAATCTGCGGATTACTAATTAATTTGGATAATTTCTTTTTCGCTTCCCAAGAAGTTCTCAGAATTTCTGCTATCCCCATAAAATCTGATTTAAGCAGTGCTTCTTTAAAGAGAATTGCCTCTTTTTTGAGTTGATGGGTAGCGGCGATCGCCTGCTTATTTTTTTCTTGGACATTCTGAATTTGATCCTCAATTACTTGAGATGAGTAGCGAGAAATGCCTGTATAGTAGAGGATCAGAGAAACTTCCAATTCATTGATCACCCAATTTTTAATTCTCAAAGGATTAACTATGACTCGATCTTGTTCATAAAATTCCATAAAATTAAAACCGCCAAAAGTAGCAGCGTACTGATCCTGTTTGCCCCCTAACCAGCCGAGGTCAATTCGTTCGATCTCGTAGGCTAAATGAGCGATATCATACTCACCTAGGGGTAATTTTAACAGTTCCACAAAGGCTTTAACTATGGCCACGGCTAGGGTAGAAGAAGAACCCAATCCCGAACCGGCTGGCGCATCGGAAAAAGTGGTGATTTGCAGCGGCAAAGGTTGCCCTTGATTAAAGTCTTTAATCAAACGATTATAGACCGCTTTATGCAGATCGAGAACGCCGTTATAAGGTAGAGGAAACTGAAGGGTTTCTATTTGTTGTTCTCCTCGATCGGCGGCAACAAAAATGACTTGTTTGTCAGTAATTTCCGTGACTGTACAGTAGGCATAGAGATCGATAGTAGCGTTGAGAACGTAACCCCCATAAAGACTACAGTAAGGTTCCACATCGGTGCCGCCACCACCTAAACCTAATCTTAAAGGAGCTTTGGTTCTGATGATCATGGTTATGCTGTTTAGGTTGATTTTTTGCTAGGAGATTTTAGTTAGGAAAGAGCGCTTCTTCGATCGCTAAACAAATAGTATGAAGAACAAAACCATGACCTTCTTGAATGCGCGGGGTACTGGTGCTAGGAATCATCAAACAATAATCGGTTTTTTCCGCTAGAGCTAATCCCTTCGCCCCAGTTAAACCGATGCTAGTGAGACCTTTTGCTTGACAAACTTTGAGAGCTTGATGGATATTGGCGGAATTTCCCGAAGTGGAAATACCGATAAACACATCACCCGGATTACCTTCCGCTTCTATCTGGCGGCTAAAAATATATTCGTAGCCATAATCGTTAGCGATCGCTGTTAAACTGGCGATATCGCTATTGAGGATGCGAACCGGTAAAGACTGTCTTTCTTTCAGAAATCGGCCGTGTAGCTCACCGCCAAAATGGATAGCATCGGCGGCACTGCCTCCATTACCGGCGACTAATACTTTGTGGTTGTTGCGATAAGCATGGATACATACTTGGCAAATCTCTTGGATTTTCTCTAGATATTTTGTCTCGGTTAGCAGGGTTTTCTTCAGGTTATAAGCTTCTTCCAATTCAGTCTTGATTAAAATTGATAGAGAGGGATCGCTCTGGAAACTATCCAATTTTTTGTTTGATTTTTCCACCATTCGCATAGGTTTGATTTTCCAATTTTTATTAGTTGAATAAATTTAACTCTCAATCATCCTGTCATTACATTGAATAGTATCAAAAGACCAGAATCGCTGTCCATTAATTGGGTACAAAACCCCTAGCATGGTAGAATTGATCACGGGACAAGAAAAACAGGCCGATGATAGTTCTAGAGAAACCTAGAGCGATCGAGTCAAAAGAGTGATCTTTTGCCGGTTATTCTCGGAATATACGACAAACGCAGCCAACTCTAGCACAATTTGTTTTGTTTGTAAATAAATTTTTGATGTATTCTGGCCGGGATGGGGGATTTCTGACCGGGGGATTCAACCTTTGCCAGTCTTGGACTTTTGTTTGGCTGGACAAAAATGTTAACAATTCCTGACAATACCGCCGATATAATCAAAAGCCCAAAGGCCTGACGGCGTATAATATGCCGTGATTGCTATACTCTAACACCTAGATAGTGAGGAGAAGCAATTTAGTCGAGAAAACTAGCACAAATCGCTACAATCCCTCGAATTTTGTCTGTGCATCAGTTCAAGCTCTCGTCTCTGACAGAAGAACTGAGAATTCTAGTCCCCGACTCGAAAAAGTCCAACATAATGAATCCTTTCCCCGCAATTTCTGTCAATGACGGCCACCAAAAATACCCGTCTCCGCCACCTCCTGGCAATTCTGACCACGAAAGCGAAGATAGAGCAAAAAAGAACAAAGCCTTATTTCTCGATCGAGATGGGGTAGTTATTGACTATATCCCCTACCTGAGCAAACCAGAACAGGTGAGCATTCCCGCCGGGGCAGCGGCTGCCTTAAAACAGTGGCAGGATGCTGGCTATCTGCTGATCATCATTACCAATCAATCGGGACTTGCTAGGGGCTATTTCACTTGGGACGATCTGGCGGCGATTCACGGGCGCATGATTGAGGAATACCGACAATTGGGCGTGCATTTTCACGATCTTGCCATCTGCCCGCACCATCCCGACGAAGGTTGTCCCTGCCGCAAACCCTCCCCCTATCTGCTGCTGACAGCCGCCCACCAGTACGGAATCGACTTAGCCGGCTCGTTGTTTATCGGCGATGCGCCCAGTGATCTAGAGTGCGCCCTAGAAGCTGGTTGTCAACCCGTATTGCTCTTAACAGGACGGGGAAAAGTCACCCTTGGGGAGATCGAGAAATACCCAGTTAAGATTCCTGTATATAGCCAACTAAAGGAAACGGTAGAATTATTGCCAAAAACCGCTGCCGAGATAGAATTATGAGAATATTAGTCCTTTCTTGCCATAACTTTCCCTATCCACCTAGTCGCGGGGCAACCGAGGGTAGAACTTTTAACCTGATCAAATGTCTTCATCAAAACCATGATGTCACCCTGTTTGCCCGTCGGGTGGAGAATGTCACAGAAACTCAGATCGAAGAATTAAAAACCTTTACCAATCATCTTGTCTTATTTCCGCCCCAGGAAATTCCCGAACCAGGCAAGGGACTGACAAAACTAATCGGTCAAACAGGGCGCTTTCTGGAGGCAATAGTACAGATGACCCCAGCTAATGTTCTTAGTTATCGTTCGCCGCTCATTCAAGAGCGAATAGATGAATACGTCGAGCAGCAAAAATGTGATGTAATTATCTGCGCTCAGAGTATCAGCGAGATTTTTATCCGGCCGGAATACCGTCAGCGAGTCAAAACAGTAGTAGATATTCACAGTTCCGTGTACGGTTGGACACGCAATCATCTAGATGGAGGAGCCTCCGCCTATCCGCTGCGGGATTTTCTCTCTCTGCCCCTACTCTATCAGTACGAAAAACGTTACTGTGCCAAGTTTTCCCAGTTGGTGGCTACTACCGATTACGATCGCGAACAATTATTAAAAATCCTCCCGGATGCACGGGTGGATATCGTGCCTAATAGCGTGGATTTAGCCCTGTTTCCCTATCGTCCTCGGGATCCTGGCGGCCATAATTTGGTCTTTGTCGGTGCCATGAGTTCTACCCATAATATCGATGCCGCCCGTTTTTTTGTTTTAGAAGTCCTGCCAGTCATTCAACAGCGATATCCCGACACCACTTTAACCCTAGTGGGGGCAAACCCAGCACCGGAAGTTCTCGAACTGGCCAAGTATCCCGGTGTGAGGGTGACGGGAACCGTTCCCTCGACAGTGGAATATTTACACCGGGGAACCGTTTGTGTGGTTCCCCTGCGGGTGGGATTGGGAATCAAGACCAAAACCCTAGAATCCATGGCCGCGGGGATTCCGATTGTCGCCAGCGATCGCGGCTTAGAGGGTTTAACGGTGGCAGCCGAGGGAATTCCCCCTAGGGCATTGCGCGCCAATAGTGTTGCTGAGTACGTCACAGCGATCTCTAGGTTGTTCGATGATCCTTCTGTGCGAGAACAACTGTCCCATAAGACCTCTTGCAAAAGTCTTAAGTCGATCCTTGTACAGCAACATTTTTGAAGATTATCAACTACTAATAAATAATTAACTGAAAGTCCCTCCCATTATTGTTCCTATCGTTTGTTTTCGGATTTATGCAAGAGGTCTATAATGCCCGGGCGATGGTGGAATCGGAGTACACCTGGGAGCGAGCGGGACAAAGGTACGAGGAAATTTTGCGGGACTAATATTATTCTTAACCCCTGAATTTTACTTGAGACTGTTTGAGAGTTTTACCGCCATAAAAATTGATTTTTTGGAGCCTAATCATGAAAGTTTTAATAGTAGGAAATTACGTCAATGATCGGCAGATCAGTATCAATCGTTTTGTCGGTTTAGTGGAGAAAGGACTCAGACAAAAAGGACACGAAATTCGGCGAGTGCAAGCACCGCCTATTTTCGGTCAACTGAAGCCTTCTCCCCAGGGAATCGGCAAGTGGTTAGGGTACATCGATAAGTTAATTATTTTCCCAGTGCAGTTACGTCAGCAGCTTGATTGGGCTGATATCGTCTGCATTTGTGATCAAGCTTTATCCTATTTAACTCCCTATCTAAAAGATCGCAAATATTTTGTCATCTGTCACGATATGCTGGCCATTCGTTCCGCCCTAGGAGAAATTCCTGAAAATCCCACCAGTTGGACGGGAAAACAGTATCAGGCTATGATTTTGCGAGGACTAAAACAGGCTAAATATGTTGTCTGTTCTTCCGAAGCTACTCGTGCCGATGTTCTCCGTTTAACTAAAATTGCTCCCGAACAAACGGAAGTAATTGAGGATTGCTTGAATCAGGGATACGGTCCGATGACAAAAGAAGCAGCAGTAGCTCTGGTGGGCAAATTTAATATCAACCGTGATTATCCCTGGTTAATTCATGTCGGAGGCGGCCAATGGTATAAAAATCGATTGGGATTGCTGAAAATATTCAAGAGGTTAATCACTTTCCCCGGTCTGGAAAATTGCCGATTGATCCTGATGGGAAAACCTTTGCTGCCGGATATGCGAGAATTTGTTAATCAGAATAACTTGTCCGCACAAGTAATCGAATTAGGAACCGTCTCTGATGATGACTTACGCGCCTTTTATTGCCTAGCAACTGCTTTAATTTTTCCCTCCTTTCAGGAAGGATTCGGTGTTCCCGTTATTGAAGCTCAATCCTGTGGTTGTCCCGTCTTTACCTCCAATCGTCTCCCCATGACTGTTATCGCTGACGATGCGGCGGTGTATTTCGATCCCACCGAACACGAGGCTGCCGCTACTATTATTGCTTCAAATCTTCTCGCTCCCGATCGCCTGGAAGATTTGAGGCAAAAAGGTTTTATCAATGCCACTCGCTTTACTTACGAAAGAATGATCCAATCCTACGACCAATTATTGCCAAAATTGTAGTCTAGAGCTTTTTGGCGACTCATGATCATCATTCCTCACATCAGGACAGCACAATTACCTGTTATCTCCCGAAATAACAAACTACCATCGGTCAAATTGAGCATCGGATCGGCAGCCCGTTCGGGATGAGGCATCATTCCTAGCACATTTCCTGCTTTATTGGTAATTCCTGCAATATTATTTAACGAACCGTTGGGATTTCCTGACTCATTTACCTCTCCTGTGGGAGTACAGTAACGAAAGAGAATTTGACCGTTATCCTCCAGAGATTTTAACGTATCTTCTGCGGCATAATAACGCCCTTCCCCGTGGGCAATCGGCAAATTAAGCACCTGTTGCGGTTGATAACCTCGCGTCCAGACAGATTGATTATTTTCCACTTTTACTGGCACTCGATCGCAGATAAAATGTAAATCGCGATTACGAATTAACGCACCGGGTAGCAGTCCGATTTCCGTTAATACCTGAAAACCGTTACAGATGCCTAAAACTAATTTACCTTTTTCGGCTTCTTCTCGGACAGTTTTCATCGCCGGTGAAAACCGAGCGATCGCACCACAGCGCAAATAATCGCCGTAACTAAATCCCCCCGGCACCACGATCACATCCAAATCCCCTAGATCCGTCTCTTGATGCCAAACATAGCGGGTAGGTTGCCGAAAAATCCCCTCCGTCACCGTTGCCACATCTCGATCGCAATTCGATCCAGGGAAAACAATAATCCCAAACTTCATAATTTTTAACTTGGTTAATTCATTGTGCAGAAAGCTCTCATCAGATGGGTGTTAGGGTGTTGGAGTTAGTTGAATTTCCCTAATCCCTATCCCCTATCCCCTATCCCCTATCTCCTGACAATGCAAATCAAAGCGATAATTTTCAATCACAGGATTAGCCAATAGTTGATCGCACATTTGATCCAATTGCGATCGAGCGCTGATTTCATCCGCTGCTGTCACGGTAAGCTCAATATATTTACCAATTCGCACCCCGGCTACAGTATCATAACCCAATTGCTTTAATCCCGACTCTACCGCCGTACCCGCCGGATCGAGAACCGAGGGACGCAGGGTAACATAAATAAAGCACTGATAATTTTTTGGCATAGAATTAAATTTGATCGCTGACCTTTTTGATATGAAATCCCAACGCACCCGATCGCAAGAGCGCATTATCCACTTACTCAAAACCTTAAATCGGGCAGTATCCGCTCAGGAATTGTTTGTGGAACTCCGTCAGCGTGACCAAAATATGGGGTTAGCCACTGTTTACCGCGCCCTAGAATCCCTAAAGCTACAGGGTGCGGTGCAGGTGAGAACCCTAGCCACAGGAGAATCCCTCTACAGTTCCGTTCAGCAGGATCAACACCATCTTACCTGTATTCATTGCGGTCGGTCTATCGTCTTTAATGAGTGTCCCGTTCACGAATTGGAAGAAAAACTCGAAAAATCCCACCAATTCAAGGTTTATTACCATACTCTCGAATTTTTTGGACTTTGCGATCGCTGTCAACCCAGTTAAGTAAGCTGTACTACATTTAAACTGCCTATCGGGTGAATTTAGTACAAATGCTCAGACTTTCAACTCCAGTGCCGTCTTACAAAGATTAAACTGTTTTTTGTCCCTGGGCTGTTTTCAGGGGGATTAACTCCGGTTGACTGTAGTGATGATGGCTGTTGAGGGGGGATAACAAGGGGAAAAAGGGCTGATGTAAACTGATTAATTGGGCCAGGGTTTTCTTGAGATGGGGACGGGGAACGATCGCATCGACAAACCCATGTTTTAACAAGTATTCCGATGTTTGGAAACCTTCTGGCAATTTCTCGCGCAAAGTCTGTTCAATTACCCGTTTACCGGCAAAACCGATAGTAGCCTTCGGTTCAGCAATAATAATATCTCCCAACATGGCAAAACTGGCCGTGACTCCTCCCGTGGTGGGATTAGTCAGGACGGGAATATAGAGTAATTTTGCCTCCCGATGCCGGTTAAGAGCGCCAGAAATCTTGGCCATCTGCATTAAACTTAACATTCCTTCCTGCATTCTCGCCCCGCCGGAAGCGCAGATAATCACCAGGGGTAAACTTTCATCGGTAGCGCGTTCCGTCAAACGACAGAGTTTTTCTCCCACCACCGATCCCATGCTACCCCCCATAAAACGGAAGTCCATCACCCCTAAAGCGAAGGGTAAACCGTCGATTGTCCCCGTTCCCGTCCGGACAGCATCCGTCATTCCAGTTTTTTCTTGGGTTTCCCGCAGGCGATCGCTATAACTTTTCCGATCGCGAAATTTGAGCGGATCCGTCGGTCGAATCTGTTCATCGAGGGAATTCCAAGTATTAGCATCCACTAACTGGCGAATTCTTTCTTCACTTTCCACCCGATTATGATGACCGCAATCGAGACAAACCAGTTGATTAGCTAATAAATCCTTCGTATAGGCCAAAACGCCGCAATTTGGGCATTTTGTCCATAAACCATCGGCTATTTCTCGTTCCTGTTGTTGTTGAACCTTGGGTTCTGTTTTTTGGCGATTTGCAAACCAATCAAATAGAGACATAGTTTAAAATAAAGACAATTTATCGACTTTCCTCTAGAGGACTTAATAACAAAAGTGCTGTCCAGCGATCTTGGGGACCCACTTGTAGGGCGGCCTGATGCTCCTGGCCGCAATAAATACCAAGGCCAATAGCGATAACGCGACTGGGGATGTCGTGAGCTTTGAGCATTTCCTGTAGCCAATCGGCTTACCAACGGCTCGGGGTTGTTCTAATGGTGATCCAAGACACGGAAGATTATTGTATCAAGATTTAATTACAAGATAGCTTTTTTACAACAAAGGGAAAAAAATGGTTTGATAGGCTGAGATGATCTTATCACTCCAAAAGACACTCATCAGAGCGCCGAGGGCAAGAAATGGACCGAAGGGTATAGCTTGTTTTTTCCCCATTTTACCAAGAAAAATGCCCGTCATACCGATCGCCGCCCCAATAGCGCAGGCCAGAAAACCGGTGACTAATAATGCTTGCCATCCTAACCAAGCACCGATCATGGCCGCTAATTTCGCATCTCCTCCCCCCATGGCCTGCTGTCCGAGGGCAAAACTTCCCCCCCATCGGATCAGATCAAATAACCAGACTCCTAAAACCGCACTAGCGATCGCTGAAAAGAGATAGATAACACTTTGATTATTTTGCCAACCTAAAAGAGTCTGAAAAACTATCCCTAAAACTAATCCCGATTGGGTGAGGGAGTTAGGAAGCGTCATCGTGTCAAAATCAATCAAAGCTAAAGCTAATAACCAACTGAGGAGAATCCAATAGCCGAGGGTCTGCCAAGAAAAGCTAAAATCTCCTAAAACCAGACAAAATAACAAACCGGTAAAAGTTTCGATCGCTGGATAACGGACAGAAATCGGGGTTCTACACCAGCGACAGTGACCCCCTAGCCATAACCAGCCGAAAACGGGTATATTCTCGCTTTTACCCAACCTGTGGTGACATTTCGGACAGTGGGAAGGGGGAGAAACTAGAGATATCCCCTTAGGTAATCTATAGATGACCACGTTTAAAAAACTGCCCACCGAGGCACCAAAAGCAAAGACAAAGGCAAAAGTAACTAGATGAAAGAGGGTTTCCATAGATTCAAGGCTGAAATCCGATCACTTTCCTAGAATACCCGGTTATTGCAGTTATCTTAATAGTCAGATAGGAAGTTTTCCTTTTGGGGAGTCAGTCCTCGATACCAAATTAAGTTATACTTCATCTATTACGGGTCGGGAATGTCGCCTTCATCCCCTCCCATTCAGACCCGTGGGTTAGACTTTCACCTCTCGCGGCCTCTAGTTTGACTGTTCCATTGTTTACAGCTTATCTTAGCCACTCACTATATCTTCTTGTGAGGCTTAAAAACCTATGGTTGAACTTTCGCCTGATTGATACGTTTCCATACATTCGTGGTCCCAATAATTACCAGTTTCCCGCATCCTTTAGTTTATAAACATGAAGACCGCCATAATCGGCATTCATCTCTATTTGATGGTTTGTCAGTTCAATCAAAGTGCTTATCATGGGAAGTCTATTCAATTTTTACTTGCCTTACAAAGACGAAAGCGGAAACAATCTTTCCGCATTTGATCAAGCTCTCGCTATTATTGCTGAAGCACAAAAGCTGATCAGTATAGGATCCCCTGGTGTTGCTATCACCTACTCGGCTAACTATGCTCAAACTGTCACAATTCACCAGACCTATGAATCCGGTCATTGGAATACTAATACATCAGGAGCCAATCAAGCAGCGGTCATGGAAGCGATGGAGTCTCTGATGGGAGGTAAATACTCCACATTACAAAGGCGTTTGCAAATTGCTCCCATTACTACGATGACTTACAGCGATTATGGCGGACGTACTCACCAACAAGTGGTTGAATCTGACTTGGAATATATAAAGTTTCTGCTTGATCAGGGATGGGATATTTTGGGATGGCAAAATCAAAGCTCAATACCTGGTTATGCAATTGGCGGAGGTATTGCAACACTTCCTCGGGAAATTAATACACTTATCCAAACGACTCTAGCGAAGTATGCTATCGACTATGCAAGCGACGCTCGGAGTGAGCCTATTAAGTTTTACCATTTAAATCAGCCTTACGGGTTTTTCTCAAATTTCGCACCATACCCAATCCATCTAAAAGATAGAATATGGCCTACCTCAGAACATTACTTTCAGGCTCAGAAGTTTGTTAATACTCCTCATGAAGAAGAAATTCGACAAGCCAAAACAGCACGAGAAGCGGCCGAGATGGGACGGGATCGTCGCAGACCACTGCGTCGAGATTGGGAAATCATCAAAGATGATGTCATGCGAGAGGCTCTATATGCCAAATTTACACAACATCCTGACTTGACTGAAAAGATACTTTCAACAGGTGATCTAAAGCTGATTGAGCAGACAAAAAATGATAGATACTGGGGTGATGGTGGAGATGGAACTGGATTGAATATGCTCGGTCAGCTATTGATGGAAACCCGTGAACGAATACGTTACGATTTTTCCAGCGGCCAGTAGATGCTTGACTGGCGAGCTAACCAACGCCTGGACGGGAAAAGATGCCACTATCTCCCCTCTTAAGCATCCAGTAATAATACTTAAAGCTCATCCCTAAAGGTGAATTTTCTTCTGGGCTTTTTTAGTGGATAATTAGCGGGGATAACCCTACATAATGGGTGTAAAACCGCACTATCACCCCCAAGTAGAACCTGACAAAATTAAATTATCGCCGTCAACGAGGACAAATTAATGAAACCGATTGTTGAATCTTTTTACAACTGGTACAGCAGCAAAATCACTCACCCTAAATATCGTTGGATTATCATTCTGGGAACTATGGTTTATCTTTTTAGTCCCCTCGATATTTCTCCTGACGTTTTCCCGATTATTGGTTGGATCGATGATGGGATTGTCCTCACCCTTTTAACCACGGAATTATCGCGATTAGTTCTTGATTATCGCAATCGCCGTCCAGGGAGAGTAAATAATCAAACTGAAGTCTCTTCCCCAACTAATACCGTTGATACCGATGCCTTAGAAGTCAAAAGTTAGAACTCTGAAGTCTCAATTTTGACTTCTGAATTCAGGAGATTGCTGTTATTTATTCTCCCCCCGCAAGGCACACGAAGTGGTCTTCCTACACCCTTCTCCCCACTTCCCCACTCCCCATCTCCCTAAACTGGAATCAAAGAACTATCGACGCTGGCTAAAAGTGTTTGCACCTCCTCATCGCTGGTTTGGGAAAAGTCCTCGTACCAAAGAGAAATCGATCTCAATTCGTAGGGTTTATGTAGGCAAATTACTCGATCAACTAATTTTTCTAATTGCTCACAGACTTCCGGCGGGGCAACAGGAACGGCAACAATAATAGCAGCGGGATTTTCAGCCTTAAGGGTCAGAATCGCCGCTTTAATCGTTGCTCCCGTAGCGATCCCATCATCTACTAGAATAATCGTTTTCCCCTTCAAGACTGGAAATGGGCGTTCACCTCGATATAAGCGATCACGTCGCTCTAATTCGATCATTTCTTCCTTTGCTACCCTTTCCATCATCGCCTCCGATAGGTGCAAGTCGTCAACGATACTTTCATTGATTACCCGCACACCATTCTGACCGATCGCCCCAAAAGCTAACTCTTTTCGCTCCGGTACACCTAATTTTCGCACCAAACACAGATCTAGCGGTAAATGTAACCTTTGGGCAATTTCAAAGGCGATCGGAACCCCACCCCGGGGCAAAGCCAACACTAGCGCCCTAGCACTATTGGTATATTCTGTCAAGTAACTAGCTAATAGTCTCCCTGCTGATCGCCGATCTTTAAGCAGATAAGTCATAATGCCCTCCTAGGGGTTAATCCCCGTGGGGATCCCTGGTTTCCCCTGCCTTTATTCTATATTTCTCCGCTTATGTCTAGCTGAAATGTTAAGAAATTTAGCGAAGGCTTGACATTTTTTCGGCTAACCGCAGTTTTTCCAGGTCGGAGATCGGCTAAAATCTTAGGCAAAAGGGTTTTGTAAAGTTAGGTAACAAACATGAATCAAAGTTTAAGTGATGCGCTAGAGCCGATCGCCGCTGCCTTTCGCAGTCTCGGAACTCCCGAACCGATCGTTCATTGGGGACATCCAGTTATGATGGGGATCGTGGTTTTAGTTATGGGTAGTTATACTGCCTATGCCGGTTGGCAAAGCCGTTTAAGCCAAGATGGGGAAGTAGTGGACAAAAATCGGGCTGATCACCGCAAACTCGCCCCCTGGCTGTTTTTATTTATCGCTCTCGGTTACACCGGTGGTATTTTATCCCTAGTCATGCAGAAACATCCCATCCTCGAAAGCAGCCATTTCTGGACAGGATCGATCGCGATCGGTTTATTAGCTTTTAATGGATTATTGTCCCTCACTGGCTTCGCTGGCGGGAAAAAAGAACTTTTCCGGACTGTTCACGCCTATATCGGCAGTATTGCCCTAATTTTACTGCTAGTTCACGGTGTTTTTGGTCTTCAGTTAGGATTATCTCTCTAGTTGGTTTATTTATGGCTGCGGGTGGGCCAATTCCCACCCAGAAATTTTTCACGGTGAAGACTGTGGCCAAGGCCAATAATTGAAGAAATCATGACTTTAAGCGCTATTGTCGGGATTCTGCGTTTAGAATTAACAGTTAATTCACCAAGAAGGTATCGTCACGCAACGAGGAGATAGATATTTTGAAGAAAGTAGAAGCGATTATCCGACCCTTTAAACTGGAAGAGGTGAAAATCGCCCTAGTTAACGCGGGCATTGTCGGCATGACTGTCTCCGAAGTTAGAGGTTTCGGTCGTCAGAAAGGTCAATCGGAACGTTATCGCGGTTCCGAGTACACCGTCGAATTTCTCCAAAAACTCAAGATCGAGATCGTCGTCGAAGATAAGCAAGTCGATATGGTCGTCGATAAGCTGATTTCGGCAGCCCGTACCGGTGAAATCGGAGACGGTAAAATCTTCATCTCCCCCGTGGAACAGATCGTCCGCATCCGTACCGGAGAAAAAGATCTCGAAGCGATTTAACCTCCAAACAAGGGATGATAGTACCCTGCTGTCATCCCCCCCCATTGAAAGCAATTCCCATCAAGCAGTGTAACCTAATTTGATATCGACGACCGGTTCCCCCAAAACAAAAACTTTCTACCTCACCATTAAGATAACTACTATAATCGCGATCTGCTGAATATCAGTTTAAGCCTTGCTATAAAATAGTTTTGCGAACTTTTTGGCTAAAAAAGCACCAGAAACCTGAAGGGGTGACAAGCAGGGAGAATTAAGTTAATCAATTTGAAGGGTGACAGCGAGGAGATTTTCCCAGAACCCCACAGCCTAGACCCTGCACCCAGCCTAGACTTTAACCTCATTGTCACCCCTTCCTTCAGCCGGACTAGATAGGATCATTGCCGGTGACTAAAAAACCTCTTGCCTAAAAAGTCACAAATATTATATAATGTTTGATTGTGGCCAAAATCGGTGTTAGGTGGTGCTAAAGGCACTACCGAGCAGAACCGCCTTGGCCGCTCGGTCTTCGCCGGGATACTGAAGATAAACCCTTTAAGTCCCCAAGAAACAAAGACCAGCAACAATCTAGGCAGAACCAGCAACCCTGTCTAGTCCTACTTACGAATTTAACGGGATGCCAGCTTAAATAACTCGAAAAAAGTTATTCAAGTTGGGCAGGCTGATAAAGCGGGAAAGATTTTTCTCGCTCCTATAGCCACGGCCACGTTATTTTTGATTGTCGTCTAGTAAAGATAAAGAGAACAATCCGTGTCTATCGGTATCCTCGGTACAAAACTGGGCATGACCCAAATCTTCGACAACAAAACGGGAGTCGCCATTCCCGTCACCGTCGTTCAAGCCGGTCCCTGTCCCGTCACCCAAGTCAAAACTAAAAAAACCGACGGTTATGAATCCATCCAAGTGGGATACAAAACCGTCAAAGAAAAAGCCCTCAACAAACCGCTACTCGGTCATTTAGCCAAAGCCGGTGTCTCCCCCCTGCGGCATTTAATCGAATACCGCCTTGAGGACGCATCCGCTTACACTTTAGGCCAAGAAATTACCGCCGCTATCTTCCAAGAAGGCGATTTAGTCGATGTGGCTGGAACCACCATCGGACGGGGTTTCTCCGGCTATCAAAAACGCCATAACTTCAAGCGCGGTAACATGACCCACGGTTCCAAAAACCACCGTCTCCCCGGTTCCACCGGTGCCGGTACTACCCCCGGCCGGGTTTTCCCGGGTAAGAGAATGGCCGGACAATACGGAGCCACCCAAGTGACCATCCGCAAATTGTCCGTGGTCAAAATCGATAGCGAACGCAACCTGATCCTGATCAAAGGAGCCGTCCCGGGTAAACCAGGAACCCTGTTAAACATCACCCCCGCCAAGAAATTTGGTAAATAGGGCAAGGAAAGATTAAAGCCATGGTTAACTACACAGTCAAAAATTGGCAAGGGGAAGAAGCGGGAACAGGCACCCTGGAACTGAAAACCGCTAAACCCGAAACCGCCAAACACCTAATTCACCGCGTCGTCGTCAGCCATCTAGCGGCGGCCCGCCAAGGTAACGCCTCCAGCAAAACCCGCTCGGAAGTGCGCGGCGGTGGTCGCAAACCCTGGCGGCAAAAAGGCACCGGTCGTGCCAGAGCCGGTTCGATCCGTTCTCCCCTCTGGCGTGGTGGCGGTGTCATCTTCGGACCCAAACCGAGAGATTTTGAGGTTAAGGTCAATCGCAAAGAGAAAAGATTAGCCCTGAGAACCGCTTTGATCGGCCAGGCCGATAACTTTATCGTTGTTGAAAGCTTCGCCGAACAATTCTCCCAACCCAAAACCAAAGAACTCACCGCTGCCTTAAGTCGCTGGGGAGCCAGTCCAGAGGAAAAAATTCTGCTGATTTTGACGGAAATTCCCGAAAATGTCTATTTATCGGGGCGTAATATCTGCAATCTCAAAATTATTCGCGCCGATAGTCTCAACGTCTATGATGTCATCCTAGCCGATCGAGTTATCGCCACCGCCGCAGCCCTAGCCAAAATTGAGGAGGTCTATGGTGCTTAAAACTGAAGCCAGGCAACTCGCCGATCTGATCCTAAAGCCGATCGTCACCGAGAAAGCCACCCTACTCCTAGAACAAAATAAATACGTCTTCGATGTCGCCTTGAAAGCGACCAAGCCGGAAATTCAAGCGGCGATCGAACTGCTGTTTGAGGTGAAAGTAACGAAAGTGAACACCAGCCGCCCCTCTCGTCAGAAAAAACGCGTCGGCCGTTTCCTCGGTTACAAACCCCAATACAAACGCGCGATCGTCACCCTAGCCGAAGGCGACTCGATCACCCTCTATCCCGACGTATAACAACCAAGAAACCCGATAACGGAAAACTAAACTATGGGTATTCGTTCTTTTAGACCTTTAACCCCCGGGACAAGGCAGGCGGCCATCTCCGACTTTAAAGAGATCACCAAAACCGAACCGGAAAAGTCCCTAACTCATCGCAAACACAGCAAACAGGGGCGTAATAATCGCGGTGTCGTTACCAGTCGTCACCGGGGCGGCGGCCATAAACGCCTCTACCGGATTATCGATTTTCGTCGCGATAAACGGGATATTCCGGCCACAGTAGCGGCGATCGAGTACGATCCTAACCGTAACGCCCGCATTGCCCTGCTTTTCTACAAAGACGGGGAAAAACGCTACATCATCGCCCCCGCCGGTTTAGGCGTTGGTGATACCGTCATCGCCGGAGAAAACGCTCCCTTCGAGGTCGGTAATGCCCTACCCTTAAGTCGCATCCCCCTAGGGACAGAAGTTCATAACATCGAACTCGTTCCTGGTCGCGGTGGTCAAATGGTGCGGGCTGCCGGCGGTTTCGCCCAAGTGGTAGCCAAAGAAGGCGATTACGTTACCATCCGCCTCCCCTCCAAGGAAGTCCGCATGATCCGGCGTGAATGCTACGCCACCATCGGAAAAGTCGGTAACGCCGAAGCGAGAAACATCAGTCTCGGTAAAGCCGGCCGTACCCGTCACCGCGGTCAACGGCCTCATGTTCGGGGTAGCGTCATGAACCCAGTGGATCACCCGCATGGAGGTGGAGAGGGTCGCGCTCCGATCGGACGTTCTGGCCCGATGACTCCCTGGGGTAAACCCGCCCTCGGTCGCAAAACTCGCAACAAGAAAAAACGCAGTAGCGATCTGATCGTGCGCCGTCGTAACCAAGGTTAGAAATTATTACTTTACTTTTGACTGAAAATTATGGGTCGTTCACTGAAAAAGGGGCCATTTGTCGCCGGCCACCTGATGGAAAAAATCGAAAAACTCAACGCACAGGGCAGTAAACAAGTGATTAAAACTTGGTCCCGTGCCTCGACAATCATTCCCGATATGGTCGGTCACACGATCGCCGTTCACAACGGCAAACAGCACGTTCCCGTCTATGTTTCCGAGCAGATGGTCGGTCATAAACTCGGTGAATTCGCTCCCACCCGCACCTTCCGCGGCCACGCCAAGAGCGACAAAAAAGCAGGACGGAAATAAATCAGCCGCTACTCCCTCAGTCGTCAGCTAGATAGTGGCCTCTGAGCAAGGCCGAAGAGTCGTGACCATAAATCACCAAGACTGATGACTGATAACTGATAACTGATAACTGATAACTGAAATGACCATCGATACCTCTAACGAAGTCAAAGCGATCGCCCGCTATATTCGGATGTCACCCCTGAAAGTCAGACGGGTACTCGATCAGATTCGCGGTCGCTCCTATCGGGAAGCCCTAATTATTCTCGAATTTATGCCCTACCGGGCCTGTGACCCGATTCTGAAAGTCCTGCGTTCCGCCGTTGCCAACGCCGAAAATAACGAAGGACTCGATCCCGCCACTTTGGTAGTTAGCCAAGCCTTTGCCGATGGCGGACCGACCCTAAAACGTTTTCGACCCCGGGCCCAAGGCCGCGCCTACCAAATTCGCAAACCCACCTGTCATATCACCGTCGCCGTCGCTCCTAGCAACAAAGACTAATCACCTTAACTAAAAAAACCACAATGGGACAAAAAATCCATCCCCTCGGTTTTCGTCTCGGCGTTATCAAAGATCATAAATCTTGCTGGTATGCCGACGCGAAACGTTACCCCGAATTAGTGCAAGAAGATCGCCGCATTCGTGATTACGTCGAAAAAAACCTCGCTAATGCCGGTATCGCCGATATTCGCATCGAACGCAAGGCCGATCAAGTAGATATTTCCATCCACACTGCCCGCCCCGGGGTCGTCGTCGGTCGTGGTGGCACGGGAATCGAACAGCTGCGCCTAGGTTTGCAAAAAGCCCTCGGTGGCCAGCGTCAAATTCGCATTAACGTCATCGAAGTGGCTCGCGTTGATGCCGATGCCAACCTGATCGCCGAATACATCGCCCAACAACTAGAAAGACGGGTTTCCTTCCGTCGTGTGGTTCGCCAGGCCATCCAACGGGCGCAAAGGGCTGAAGTCAAAGGGATCAAAATTCAAGTTAGCGGTCGTCTCAACGGGGCAGAAATCGCTCGGACTGAATGGGTGCGGGAAGGACGAGTTCCCCTCCATACCCTGCGGGCTGATATCGATTACTCCTATAAAACCGCCAGCACCATCTACGGGATTCTAGGCGTGAAAGTTTGGATCTTTAAGGGCGAAATTATCCCTGGCCAAGAAGAAATTGCCGCCGCCGTTCCCGCTCAAGCACCGCGCCGTCAACAGCGTCGCCGTCAACAGTTTGAAGATCGCTCTAGCGAAGGCTGATCCCTAATATTTATCAGTGGTAAATAGCTCATGTTAAGTCCCAAAAGAACAAAATTCCGCAAACAACAGCGCGGACGGATGCGCGGGCTGGCCACCGGCGGAAATACGATTAATTTCGGCGATTTCGCCCTGCAAGCCACCGAACCCTGTTGGATTACTTCCCGTCAAATCGAAGCGGCCAGACGGGCAATGACTCGTTATATCCGTCGGGGTGGCAAAATCTGGATCCGCGTTTTTCCTGATAAACCCGTCACCCAACGGGCTGCAGAAACTCGGATGGGTTCTGGGAAAGGTTCCCCCGAATTCTGGGTGGCTGTGGTTAAACCGGGGTTCATTATGTTTGAAATTGCCGGGGTAGCCGAACCGGTAGCCCGGGAAGCAATGCGCCTAGCGGCTCAAAAATTACCAATTAAGACCAAATTTATCACTCGCGAGGAGGATTTTGTCTAATGGCTTTACCGAAAATCGCCGAAGTGAGGAAGATGAGCGATGACGACATCGCCGACGCTATCCTCGATGCCAAAAAGAAACTGTTTGAATTGCGTTTGCAACAGGCCACCCGCCGCTTGGAAAAAACCCACGAATTCAAACACACCCGCCACCGTCTTGGCCAATTATTGACCGTAGAACGGGAGCGCCAACTAGCCCAGTCCACCCCGGAGGCATAACCCGCTATGGCAGTTAAAGAAAGAGTTGGGGTAGTAGTCAGCGACAAAATGGATAAAACCGTAGTGGTAGCCATTGAAAACCGCTCTCCTCACCCTAAATACGGCAAAATCGTCGTGAAAACCCAGAAATTTAAGGCTCACGACCCAGAAAATCAAGCCAAACAAGGCGATCGAGTTCGTATTCGTGAAACCCGCCCCCTCAGTAAAACCAAACGTTGGCAAGTGGCGGAAATATTAACCGATAATTAAATTTCACCTAGGTAAAAACCGTGATTCAACAACAAACCTACTTAAATGTCGCTGACAATAGCGGGGCGCGGAAACTAATGTGTCTGCGGGTGCTGGGAACAGGTAACTGTACCTACGGTGGCATCGGTGACAAAATTATCGCCGTGGTTAAGGACGCTATCCCCAATATGCCCGTGAAAAAATCCGATGTGGTCACTGCGGTGATTGTGCGGACCCGTCAAACCGTCCGTCGCGATAGTGGCATGAGCATCCGTTTTGATGATAACGCCGCCGTGATTATTAATAATGACGGTAATCCCAAAGGTACTAGGGTTTTTGGTCCTGTCGCTCGGGAATTGCGCGATAAAAACTACACCAAAATTGTTTCCTTAGCCCCAGAAGTTCTCTGATCAAAGTGAAAAGTACCAAGGCAATTGGCTGATGGCTAGTCTAAAACTTTTCACACTTTGAGGTCAAAAAAAATGAGTAAGAAAAACATTCAAACCCCGCCCCAAAGGCAAAAAATGCACGTTAAAAAAGGGGATGTCGTTCAGGTAATCGCCGGTTCCGATAAGGGCAAAGTGGGCGAAATTTTACGCGCTTTACCCCAAGAAAGTACCGTGGTGGTCAAGGGAGTTAATATCCGCACCAAACATACTAAACCCCAACAGGAAGGAGAATCGGGTCAAATCCTTACCTACGAGGCACCGATTCACAGTTCCAAAGTGATGATTTATTCCGAGAAGAAAAAAATCGCCAGTCGGGTGGGTTATACCTTTACCGAAGACGGTCGGAAAGTGCGGATACTGAAGAAAACTGGCGAAATTATCGATTAGTTTCCCATCAATTCTAGTTCCTGACCAAGCCCAGGAAAAGCAAGCAGCAAAACTATGAGCCAAAAACTAAAAACCACCTATCAAGAAACCATTGTTCCTAAACTGAAAGAACAATTTGGTTATACCAATATCCACCAAGTACCTAAAGTTATCAAAATTACTGTTAACCGCGGTCTTGGGGAAGCTTCACAAAACGCCAAAGCTTTGGAGTCTTCCAAGGAGGAACTGTCCACCATCACCGGACAACAACCGGTAGTGACTAGAGCTAAAAAAGCGATCGCTGGCTTTAAAATCCGCGAAGGAATGCCCGTGGGTGTCATGGTGACATTGCGCGGCGATCGAATGTACGCTTTTTTAGACCGTCTCATTAATCTGGCCTTACCACGCATTCGCGACTTTCGCGGTATCAGCGGTAACAGTTTTGATGGTCGTGGTAACTACAGTTTAGGCATTCGTGAACAGTTGATCTTCCCTGAAATTGAATACGACAAAATCGATCAAATTCGCGGGATGGACATCTCAATCATCACCACCGCTAAAAACGACGAAGAAGGACGCGCCCTCCTCAAAGAGATGGGAATGCCCTTTAGATAAATCAATCAAGAGAAAAGTAAACAGTGACCAGTAAATAAGTGAACAGTGAACAGCAAACAGTAAACAGTGAACAGTCAACAGTGAACAGTCAACAGTGATTGAGTGAAAAGACAGCAGGAACCTGCTATTTAATACTACTCACTTAATACTCAAATCTGATAACTGACCTACTGATAACTGATAACTGATAACTGATAACTGACCACTGATGTTGATCCCAATTTAGGAGAAAAACAGGTAATTCATGTCTGCTAACGATACCATCTCGGATATGCTGACCCGCATCCGTAACGCTTGCGCGGTTCGGCAGACCACTACTCAAATTCCCACCACGCGGATGACGCGCAGTATTGCCCAAGTTCTCAAGGACGAAGGCTTTATTGCTGACTTTGAGGAAGTGGGTGAGGGGATTAAATCTCAATTAGTTCTTTCCCTCAAATATAAAGGCAAAAACCGTCAACCGATCATTACTACCCTCACCAGAGTCAGTAAACCGGGCCTGCGAGTTTATTCCAACAGTAAAGACTTACCGCGCGTCCTCGGTGGCATTGGCATCGCCATTGTTTCTACCTCTAAAGGCATTATGACCGATCGCGAAGCGCGTAAACAAAACGTTGGCGGCGAAGTCCTTTGCTACATCTGGTAAACAAGGATAAGCTATCAGCCGTCAGCCTTTCCCAGTTTAAACCTGATAGCTGACCCACTGATAACTCTTCCCTGATAACTGATAACTGATAACTGATAACTGTTATGTCTCGTATTGGCAAACGCCCGATCCCTATTCCCAATAAAGTCACCGTCGATATCGATGGTGCTACCGTGACGGTGAAAGGACCTAAAGGAACTCTCCAGAGAACCCTACCCACCGCCGTCGCCATCGACAAAGATGGCGAAACCCTGCTCGTTACCCGTCAAGATGATTCGCGTACCGCCAGAGAACGCCACGGACTCTGTAGAACTCTAGTGGCCAACATGGTAGAAGGAGTCGCTACTGGCTTTCAAAAACGCCTCGATATCCAAGGGGTGGGCTACCGCGCCCAGGCGCAGGGTAGTAAATTAGTTCTTAATGTTGGTTACAGTAAACCCGTGGAAATGGAGATGCCCGATGGTGTTTCCGTAGCCGTAGAAAATAATACCCAAGTTATCGTCAGTGGCATCGACAAAGAAGCGGTCGGTAACATTGCCGCTAAAATCCGCGAAGTTCGTCCCCCCGAACCTTATAAAGGAAAAGGGATTCGCTATCTTGGTGAAGTCGTCCGTCGCAAAGTTGGTAAAGCTGGCGGTAAAGGCGGTAAAGGAGGTAAAAAATAAACCATGAAACTTAGTCGCAAAGAATCAGTCCGTCGTCGTCACCAGCGTGTGCGTCGCAAAATTAATGGCACTGCTGAACGGCCGCGTTTATCCGTATTTCGTTCTAATAACCACATCTACGCCCAAATTATCGACGACGTAGCCCAACACACCCTCGCTGCCGCTTCTACCCTAGAGGCCACCTTGCGCGGGGAATTGGAATCCACCGCTACCCAAGAAGCCTCGGCTGCCGTGGGTAAACTGGTGGCCCAACGGGCCCTAGACAAAGGCATTGAACAAGTGGTTTTTGATCGCGGTGGCAATCTCTATCACGGTCGCGTCAAAGCCTTAGCAGAAGCGGCTCGGTCAGCCGGCTTAAACTTCTAAAATATCCTTTCAACACTGATAAAACTATGGCAAAACGTCGCAAAGGCAACCGCGAAAAAGAAAAAGAAACCACTTGGCAAGAGCGGGTCATCCAGATCCGCCGGGTTAGTAAAGTGGTTAAGGGTGGTAAAAAACTCAGCTTCCGGGCCATCGTCGTGGTCGGCAATGAAAACGGCCAGGTGGGAGTGGGAGTCGGCAAAGCAGGGGACGTTATCGGGGCCGTCCGTAAAGGCGTGGCCGATGGCAAAAAACAACTAATTGAAGTCTCCTTAACTAAAGCTAGTTCTATCACTCACCTCACCCGGGGGGCTTCCGGTGGCGCTCAGGTGCTTATGCGTCCAGCGGCACCGGGGACTGGGGTTATTGCCGGGGGTGCTGTCCGTACCGTTTTAGAATTAGCCGGGGTAAAAAATATCCTCGCTAAACAACTCGGTAGCGATAACCCCCTCAATAACGCTAGAGCCGCCGTTAACGCCCTGGAAACTCTCCGCACTTTCTCGGAAGTGGCTAAGGATCGAGGCGTATCTATAGAACATTTGTACACCTAGAGAAATCACCATGAAACTCCACGAAATCGCCCCCCAACCGGGGTCCACTAAACGCCGTCGTCGTGTGGGACGGGGTGTCTCGGCCGGCCAGGGTGCTAGTTGCGGCCTGGGAATGCGCGGACAAAAATCTCGATCTGGGACGGGGACTCGTCCCGGTTTTGAGGGGGGACAAATGCCCCTCTATCGTCGGGTTCCGAAATTAAAGCATTTTCCTTTGGTTAACCCCCGTCAATACACGATTGTTAATCTGAGAAAATTGGCTTCTTTACCCGCTAATACGGAAGTTACCCTAGAAAGTCTCCTAAAAGCTAAAATTCTCACCAGCAATGACGGCCCTTTAAAAGTTTTAGGTGATGGTGAAATTACCGTTCCCCTCAAGGTGAAGGCCGCCGCTTTTAGCAATAGTGCTAAAGAGAAAATTACCGCCGCTCAAGGTACTTGGGAAGAAATTTAACGGAGACAGGAGACAGGAGATAAAAGGCAAAAGGCAAAAGGCAAAAGGCAAAAGGCAAAAGGCAAAAGGCAAAAGGTAAAGGGCAGCTTTGTTCTCCCCACACCCTACACCCCACACCCTACACCCCACACCCTAACACCCAATCCCCAAGACCGGATTGCTATATCATAAGAAAGACAGGGGAAATCTTAAAAAAATCGAGAAAGTTTTCCCCCTCGATTACTTTTTCCCATAAAAAAACTGCACTAGAGGTAACTGTTAATGGTCGTCAGTCGTGATAAGGCTCCCACGGCACAGGAAACGTTTATGCAAATGGCACAAGCGGCTGGTTTACGCGGTCGCTTGTTGATTACATTGGGTTTACTGGTTCTGCTCCGTTTTGGGATGTTTGTACCGATACCCGGATTGGATCGGGCAAGATTAGCAGAAATTATTCAAAGTAACGCCGCTTTGGGAATCCTTGACCTGTTTACTGGGGGAGGATTATCGACGTTAGGGATTTTTGCCCTCGGCATTCTTCCCTATATCAACGCCTCAATTATCGTGCAACTACTCACCGCTGCCCTTC
Source organism: Microcystis sp. M144S2 (assembly GCF_020246065.1). Classification (NCBI taxonomy): domain Bacteria; kingdom Bacillati; phylum Cyanobacteriota; class Cyanophyceae; order Chroococcales; family Microcystaceae; genus Microcystis; species Microcystis sp. M144S2. Next base: position 1,224 of record NZ_JADBTR010000044.1, on the reverse strand, counting down.
CTTCTTTGGAAGATTTACAGAAAAATGAAGGGGAAGCAGGACGGCGAAAAATTGCCCAAATTACCCGTTATGTTGCCTTTGGTTGGGCAATTATTCAAAGTATCGGTATTACTCTCGGTTTATTGGTGGCTAACGGCGTTGTGGCTGGAACTTTACCCTCGATCGCCGCTACGGTTCTCGCTTTAGTGGCCGGTTCTATGTTCGTGATGTGGATTTCGGAACTGATTACGGAACGCGGTCTGGGAAATGGAGCATCTTTGCTGATTTTTGTCAACATTGTCGCCGTTTTACCGAAAACCCTCGGTGATACAATTACTTTTGCTCAACAGGGTGGCCGACAAGCGATCGCTCAAGTGGTGATTCTCTTGCTGGTTTTCTTGGTGATGATTATCGGCATTGTTTTTGTTCAGGAGGGAACCCGTCGGATTCCTATTGTTTCTGCCCGTCGTCAGGTGGGTCGTCGTCTCTATCGGGAAAGAACCAGTTATCTACCCCTACGACTCAATCAAGGGGGCGTGATGCCGATTATTTTCGCCTCGGCAGTGTTGGTCTTACCTTTCCAATTGGTGCAAGCTTTACCCACGGATAACCCGGTCGGTCAGGTTTTAGTTCAGTTGGTTAATGCTCTGCGTCCCGATAGTTGGGGTTATGTGGCTTTTTATAGCTTACTGATTCTCGGTTTTAGTTTCTTCTACGCTTCCCTGATCGTTAACCCCAAGGATATGTCCCAAAACCTGAAAAAAATGGGGACCAGTATTCCGGGGATTCGACCGGGGACCGCTACTACTAATTATCTGGAAGGGGTGCTGAATCGTCTCACCCTTTTGGGCGCTCTCTTTTTAAGTTTGGTGGCTACTGTGCCGACTGTAGTAGAAAGCGCTACTGGTGTCACCACTTTTCGCGGTTTGGGGGCAACTTCCCTGTTAATTCTGGTGGGGGTGGCGATCGATACGGCGAAACAAATTCAAACCTATGTCATCTCTCAACGCTATGAGGGCATGATTAAACAGTAGTTAGATAGTCAGCCAGTGACCTTTTAGCGGTTACTGGTTATTTTTTCCCTTAAAACCCTATATTTAATCCTTGACATCCTCGCCGCCGTAAACGGACGGTGATTCCCAAACCTCACGATTTAGGCTTCGGCCGTGAGCTCAGCGTTCGACCGAGCTCACGCCGAGGTCCGAACGGTTTCTGCTTCTTTCCCGAAGGATTTTTCGCACCTGC